>DASTVL010000227.1:0-5238 GCA_035759115.1 Solirubrobacterales bacterium
CCCGCCTCCACGCCACCCGCGGGTGATGCGTCTGAGGGTGAGCCGGCTAAAGCTGAGGAGCAGGCGTGATTTCGATCAAGCAGGTCAAGTCTGCGAACGGGGCCAACCCGAGTCAGAAAGCTACGTTGTATGCGCTGGGACTGGGGAAGATCGGGAGCGCTTCTGAGAAGAAGGACTCGCCGCAGCTGCAGGGGCAGCTGACGGTGGTCTCTCATCTGGTGGAGGTCGACGGTGGCTGAGAAATCGCGCTCGGAGGAGATCGGGCTGCACAATCTTTCGCCCAAGCCTGGTTCCAAACGGCCGCGCAAGCGGTTGGGTCGGGGCGAGGGCTCGGGGCTGGGGAAGACCTCCGGCCGCGGGCACAAAGGCTACGGCGCGCGCTCGGGCTCGAAGCGCAACGCGGCGTATGAGGGCGGGCAGAACCCGATCCACATGCGGATGCGAAAGCTGCGCGGCCCGCACAAAAAGCAGTCGATGCCGTTCGAGAAATTCCGCACCGCGACCCAGCCGGTCAACGTCGGCGACCTCGACGAGCGCTTCGACGCCGGCGCCGAGGTCAGGCCCGAGACGCTCAAGGAGAAGGGCCTCGCGCAGCGCTCCGATCCGGTCAAGATTCTCGCCCGCGGCGAGATCTCGAAGAAGCTCGATGTCCATGCGCACGCCTTCAGTGCGGCCGCCAAGGAGAAGATCGAGGCAGCCGGCGGTTCCTGTCACACTCTGGAGCCGTAATGGTCAGGACTATTGCGAACGCTTTCAGCGTCGCGGACATCCGCAAGAAGCTCGCCTTCACCGCGGCGATGCTGCTGCTCTACCGGCTCGGCGCCTATATCCCGGCGCCCGGCGTCGACGCCGACGCGGTCAAGGAACTCTCGGAGAACTTCGCCGGCGGCAACGTACTCGGCTTCCTCAGCCTCTTCTCCGGTGGCGCGCTCGAACGGCTCTCGCTCTTCGCGCTCGGGATCATGCCCTACATCACGTCCTCGATCATCCTGCAGCTGCTGACCGTGGTCGTGCCCTCGCTGGAGAAGCTGCAGAAAGAGGGCGAGGTCGGGCAGCAGAAAATCACCCAGTACACGCGCTACCTCACCGTCGGCCTCGCCTTCGGCCAGTCCTGGGGCTTCGTCTTCCTCTTCCGCTCCTTCGGCGCCCAGGCCGGCGGCGAAAACGAGCTCGCCTCGCTCGGCGGCGCCAAAGTGCTGCTGATCGTGATCTGCCTGACCGCGGGCTGCACCCTGCTGATGTGGCTGGGCGAGCTGATCACCCAGCGCGGGATCGGCAACGGCATCTCGCTGATGATCTTCGCCTCGATCGTCTCCGGGCTGCCCGGCGGGATCCAGGCCTGGTGGACCAACCCCGATCAGGTCTTCGTCGTGATGATGCCCTTCGTCGCTCTCGCCGTGATCGTCGCGATCGTCTTCGTCCAGGAGGGCCAGCGCCGGATCCCGGTCCAGTACGCGAAACGGATGGTCGGCCGCAAAATGA
Organism: Solirubrobacterales bacterium; assembly: GCA_035759115.1. Taxonomy (GTDB): domain Bacteria; phylum Actinomycetota; class Thermoleophilia; order Solirubrobacterales; family 70-9; genus VRUE01. Next base: position 1,483 of record DASTVL010000227.1, read on the forward strand.
CCTCGGGCGGATCGACCTACCTGCCGCTGCGGGTCAACATGGCGGGCGTGATCCCGGTCATCTTCGCCGCCTCGATCATGGCCTTCCCGCCGACGATCGGCCAGCTGCTCAACACCCCCGCGGCGCTCGACTTCGCCGCCTTCTTCAGCCCCGACGGATGGGCCTACGTGGTCGGCGAGGTCTTCTTCATCATCGTCTTCACCTACTTCTACACCGCGGTCACCTTCAACCCGGTCGACCAGGCCGACAACCTGAAGAAATACGGCGGCTTCATACCCGGCGTGCGTCCCGGCCGGCCGACCGCCGAGTACCTCGACCGGATCCTCTCGCGGCTGACCTTCCCCGGCGCCCTCTACCTGGGCGCGGTGGCGGCGCTGCCGACGATCCTGATCAGCCAGACCTCGGCCAACTTCTTCTTCGGCGGCACCTCGATCCTCATCGTCATCGGAGTCGCGCTCGACACGGTCAAGCAGCTCGAGGCGCAGCTGATGATGCGCAATTACGAGGGCTTCCTCAAATAGCCCGAGGACGCTGCAAATCTGCGCATCTCGGGGTCTTCGGTCGGTCTCCTCGGGTCACGCACTAAAGTGCGCTCCCCTCGTCGCCCTCCCTGCATCCCCCGACCTGCTTGATTTTCGCGCCCTCGGGAGCCATTGAAATGACTCAACTCAACCTCGTACTTCTCGGCCCGCCCGGCAGCGGGAAGGGCACGCAGGGCGAGCGGCTGCAGGGGGATCTGCAACTGCCCTATTGGGCGACCGGCGACATCCTGCGCGCCGCCGTGCGCGACGAGACCGAGCTCGGCCGGTCGGCGAAGGAGTACATGGACCGCGGCGACCTGGTGCCGGACGAGGTGATCGTCGGCGCGATCGGCGAGCGGATCGACTCCGACGAGGCCGCCGACGGCTTCATCCTCGACGGCTTCCCGCGCACCGTGCCGCAGGCCGAGGCGCTGGCGGCGAAGCTGACCGAGCTCGGCCGCCGGCTGACGGCGGTGCTGCTGATCGACTCCTCCGACGAGGAGGTGATGCGCCGCCTCGGCGGGCGCCGCACCTGCGTCGAGAACGGCCACGTCTTCCACGTCGAGTTCAACCCGCCCGAGCGCGAGGGCGTCTGCGACATCGACGGCAGCGAGCTGACGGTCCGCGACGACGACAAGCCGGAGGTGATCCGCCACCGGCTCGAGACCTACCACGAGAAGACCGAGCCGCTGATCGAGTTCTACGACCACCAGAGCGTCCTGCGCCGGATCGACGGCAGCGCCGCGCCGGATGCCGTCGCCGACGAGCTGCGGCGCATGCTGGCGACGCTGAAGCTCGAAGCCGACGAGGCGATCTAGGCAGCCCAGCGGGACGGCTAGCGTGTATCGGATGATCGTTCTGAAGACCCCGGAGCAGGTCGACTCGATGGCGGCGGCGGGATCGATTCTGGTCCGCTGCCTGCGCATGGTCGCGGCCAAGGCGCGGCCCGGGGTCACAACCGAGCAGCTCGACCAGGCGGCGGAGAAGTTCATCCGGTCGCAGGGGGCGGAGCCGGCCTTCAAGGGCTACCGCGGCTTCCCCGGCTCGATCTGCGCCTCGCCCAACTCGATGGTCGTGCACGGCATCCCCGGCCCCTACGAGCTGAAGCGGGGCGATCTGCTCTCGGTCGACGTCGGCGTGATCAAGGACGGCTGGGTCGCCGACGCGGCGATGACGCTGCCGATCGGCACGGTCACGCAGGAGGCGCGCAAGCTGCTCGACGTGACCAAGGCGGCGCTCTTCGCCGGGGTCGGGCAGATGCAGCCGGGCAACCACCTCGGCGACGTCTCGGCGGCGATCCAGCGCGCGGTCGAGATCGAGGGCCTCTCGATCATCCGCACCCTGGTCGGCCACGGGATCGGCCGCGACATGCACGAGGAGCCCCAGGTGCCCAACTTCGGCGAGCCCGGCAAGGGGCCGGAGCTGGAGGAGGGCACGGTGCTGGCGATCGAGCCGATGGTCAACGCCGGCGGCCCCCTGGTCCGCGCCGGCGAGGACGGCTGGGCCGTCTACTCCCAGGACGGCTCGCTGGCAGCCCACTTCGAGTTCACCGTCGCCGTCACCGCCGACGGCCCCCGCATCTTGACTCCCTGGCACGAAGACGACTGACGCGCTGAGCGGCCGGTGGGGGACGCCGATGCGCCCTCGCGTGAATTGACGTCGCACGCGCTTCGCGCTTGGCGACCAAGGATGAGCGCGGCTGCGCCGCGCAGGAACCGGATTGCATAGGCCGCTTCGCGACATTCCCGCGAGAGCGCATCGGCGTCCCTGTCGATACCGCCGCAGTGTCAGGGTTGCCACCGAGACGAGTCAGATGCGAAGGGTTCTGTCTATAATGGCGCCTATGAGTTGGATGCGGAAGAACTCATCGCGATGGCTCGCGCATCTCTCGCAGTCCCGGATCGCCCTGTCCAGCTCGAACTGGGCACCCGACTCCCCGCCTGAGCCCACTTCTTTCTGCTCAGGAAACCCGTGCTTCGGAGGCGCTTCGCAGGTCGGGAGGGCGCGGTTTCAGGGGAATGTCGCGAAGCGGCGATATGCAATCTGGCATCTGCGCGGCGTCAGCCGCGCACACGATTTCACCGCGGCGTAAGCCGCGGTGATCAATTCCCCTGAGACCGCGCCCTCCCGACCCCCACCGGGCGCGCCTCGGAAGCGCCCCCCTGCTATCTTTCCCGGTCGGCCTTGAGGGCCGTTTGTTCGTGCTCGCTTGCCCGATTCATGGGGCGGGCGGGAGTCCTGTAGTCAGACCGACCCACCGGAGCGATGAAGGTCCGAGCTTCCGTAAAGCCGATGTGCGAAAAGTGCAAGGTGATCCGCCGCAACGGGGCGGTCCTCGTCATCTGCCAAAACCCGCGCCATAAGCAGCGGCAGGGTTAGGTGAGCTAGCGAATGGCGCGGATCGCGGGGATCAACATCCCGGTCAACAAAAGGATCGAGATCGGGCTCACCTACATCTTCGGCATCGGTCAGTCGACGGCGCAGGAGATCCTCGTCGAGACCAAGATCGACCCGAATACCCCCGTCAAGGACCTGACCGAGGACGAGGTCGTGAAACTGCGCGAGGCGGTCGAGCGCCGCGAGGTCGAGGGCGATCTGCGCCGCGAGCGCTCCCAGGACGTCAAACGGCTGATGGAGATCGGCTCCTACCGTGGCCTGCGCCATCGCCGCGGCCTGCCGGTGCGGGGCCAGCGGACGAAGACCAACGCGCGCGGCCGCAAGGGCCCACGCCGGATGAGCATCGCCGGCAAGCGCAAGGTGTAGAGGGCGGATAGCTATGGCAGCAGCGAAAAAACCAGCTAAAGGCCGCACTCGCCGGCGGGTGAAAAAGAACATCGCCTACGGCCAGGCCCACATCAAGACTTCCTTCAACAACACGATCGTCACGCTCACCGACCCCCAGGGCAACGTGATCGCCTGGGAGTCGGCCGGCTCGGCGGGCTTCAAAGGCTCGCGCAAGTCGACCCCATTCGCTGCCCAGGTCACCGCCGACGCGGCGGCCAAGAAGGGCATGGAGCACGGGCTCGAAAAAGTCGAGGTCTTCGCCAAGGGCGCCGGCTCGGGACGTGAGACGGCGATCCGCTCGCTGCAGGCCGCCGGGCTCGACGTGACCACGGTCAAGGACGTCTCGCCGCAGGCCCACAACGGCTGCCGGCCGAAGAAGCGGAGGCGCGTCTAGTGGCCCGCGACACCGGAGCCCAGTGCAAGCAGTGCCGCCGCGAGGGCCAGAAGCTCT
>DASTVL010000228.1:0-3232 GCA_035759115.1 Solirubrobacterales bacterium
GGCGTCGACCAGCTCGAGCGTCTCGGTCGGGCGCCCGGTCAGCTCCAGGTAGCGCAGCGTCTCGGCGTCGACGGGGAAGATCGCGCAGGTCGAGCCGAACTCCGGCGACATGTTGCCGATCGTCGCCCGGTCGGCGAGGCCGAGGCCGGCGAGGCCGGGGCCGAAGAACTCGACGAACTTGGAGACGACCCCGTGCTCGCGCAGCATCTCGGTCACGGTCAGCACCAGATCGGTCGCGGTCGCCCCCGCGGGCAGCTCGCCGTCGAGCTTGAAGCCGACCACCTGCGGCAGCAGCATCGAGACCGGCTGGCCCAGCATCGCCGCCTCGGCCTCGATCCCGCCGACGCCCCAGCCGAGCACGCCGAGCCCGTTGACCATCGTCGTGTGCGAGTCGGTGCCGACCAGCGTGTCGGGGTAGGCCTGGAGCGTCCCGCCGCGCTCGGAGCTGTAGACGACCTGGGAGATGTGCTCGAGGTTGACCTGGTGGCAGATCCCGGTCGCGGGCGGCACGACGCTGAAGTTGTCGAAGGCCTCGCGGCCCCACTTGAGGAAGGAGTAGCGCTCGCGGTTGCGCTCGAACTCGCGCTCGGCGTTGATCGCGAAGGCGCGCTCGTTGCCGAAGGCGTCGACCTGGACCGAGTGGTCGATCACGAGGTCGACGTCGACCAGCGGGTTGATCTTCTCCGGATCGCCGCCGATCTCGGCCATCGCGTCGCGCATCGCCGCCAGGTCGACGACGGCGGGGACGCCGGTGAAGTCCTGCATCAGCACCCGCGCCGGCTGGTAGGGGATCTCGGCGGAGGGCTCGGCGGCGGCGTCCCAGGAGGCGATCGCCTCGACGTCCTCCTTCGTCGCCGAGACGCCGTCCTCGAGCCGCAGCACGTTCTCGAGCAGGACCTTGATCGAGTACGGCAGGCGGGCGACGTCGAAGCGGTCGGGCAGGGCACTCAGCCTGAAAATCTCATATGAGCGCTTGCCGACATCAAGCGCCGCGCGAGCAGCAAAGGAATCGAGGGAGGTCACGCCTCCCATCCTAGGCAACGGCGCTCAGCGCTTGTCGGACTGACCGTTCGCGACTGCGGCTGCAGCTTTTTGACCCTGGTCGCCTGAAGCGATCTTGACCGCGATGCCGGGGCTGGTCAGGGCGAAGTGGGCCAGCAGGCGCTGCTGGGGGGGCGCGACGGTTATCTCCACCTTGTTCTTCTCGATTGCCTTGATCACCGCGGCGGCGACCTGGGCGGGGGTGCCGGTGCCCAGGCCGGGGAGCGGCGGGGCGCCGGAGTCGGAGTACATGCCGGCTTCGCGGATCGTGCCCGGCGAGACGATCGAGACGCCGATGCCCTGCGGGTCGAGGTCGGCGCGCAGGCCGAGGGCGAAGCCGCGCAGGCCGAACTTGGTCGCGTTGTAGATCGAGGAGAGCGGCGTCGCCGACTTGCCCGAGAGCGAGGAGATGAAGACCATGTGGCCGGCGCCGCGCGCGAGCATCGCCGGTTCGAGCGCGCGGGCAAGCAGGATCGGCGCCTCGAGGTTGACCCGCAGCGTGCCGGTGAGCTGCTCGGTCGAGAAGTCGCCGAGCCGGCCGGTGCCGGGCAGGCCCGCGTTGGCGACGAGGATCTCGACCTCGCCCACCTCGGCGGCGAGCTTCTCGGCGGCGCCCGGCGCGGCGAGGTCGCCGGGCGCGGTGCGATGGCCCTGGCCGGGCAGCTCGGCGACGAGGCTCTCGAGCGCCTCGGGCTTGCGACCGCTGAGGATCAGCTTCGCGCCGCGGCCGGCCAGCGCCGCCGCGATCGCGCGGCCGAGGCCGCCGGTGGCGCCGGTGAGCAGGGCTGAGCGGCCTGAAATATCCATCCCGAAGCGCAAGCTACCAGCCGGCCGGCCGAGAGGAATCGGGGATGAAAGTGCGAAAGGCCACTAAATGTTTGCGTTCTGTGAGCATCCGCCCGGGCAATCGTCTACACTGCCGCCGTTCCAAACAACCGAAACGCCGAGTCCCGCCAGCCGAGAGGCGACGCGGGAACGGGGGAACCACGTTTTCGGGGCTAACTCGCCCAAGTAGGGCGGGGGCGCAGGCTCCTTTCGCGCCAGCCCGACAGCTAACCCCGTAGGCCGACGAAGGAGAATCGGTTTGCCCAAGAACATCTCAAAGCTCAGGACGGGGTTGATCGCCATCTCGGCGCTCGCAGTCCTCGCCCTTCTGCCCACCGGCGCCAGCGCCGCCTGCAACGGCGGCGGCCTCACCTCGGCGCAGGTGGATATGTGCACTCCTACCCCGAAAGCGCGGCTTCTACCCAACGGGATGCTGATCCCGCCGAAGGCGGCCCCGGCACGGGTCAAGCGCGTGATCGCCCACGCCAACAAGATCCGCAACAAGCCCTACATCTACGGCGGCGGCCACGCTCGCTGGTTCGACCGCGGCTACGACTGCTCGGGCTCGGTCAGCTTCGCGCTGCGCGGCGGCAAGTTCCTCAGCAGCCCGATGCCCTCCGGCCCGCTGGCCCGCTGGGGCGTGCGCGGCAAGGGCCGCTGGATCACCGTCTACGCCAACCCCGGCCACACCTATGCGGTGATCGCCGGCTACCGCTGGGACACCTCAGGCAACAGCGGCGGCAAAACCGGCCCGAGTTGGCACGAGGACCTGCGCAGCACGTCCGGCAGCTTCGCCGTCCGTCACCCCGCCGGCTTCTAAGCCGGTACTGACACTTCGGGGCAGGGGTTGTCCCGTACACCGCCCCGGCCACCACCGGCCGGGGCGGTTTTACGTTCTGGCCAGTTTCTCTGCCTGCTCGGGGCCGACGTAGGGCGCCAGGGTCAGCTCGACCAGGTCGGGCAGCAGCGACTCGAGCTGCTCGGTGCGGCCGGCGCTGATCTCGCGCACGACCAGCGAGACGATGCCGCCGACCAGGGTCTCCTCGGTCGCCTCCGGCAGCGGCCGCCGGTCGCCCCCGTCGGGCCGACCGCGCTTGAGGATCTCGACCAGGCTCTGCATCGAGGCGCGGTGCCGGGCGGCGATCTCGCCGCCCGCGGCGACCGGCTCGATCATGCAGAGGCGGGCCAGCTCGGGCTCGCCGGCGAGGAAGCGCAGCATCGTCGCCAGCGCGGCGCGAACCTGCTGCGGCCAGTCCTCGAAGGACTCCGCCGCCGCCCGCATCGAGGCGGCGATGTGCTCGGCGACCATCTCGTAGGCGGCGAGGAAGCAGGCTTCCTTGTCGGCGAAGTGTTCGTAGAAGGTGCG
>DASTVL010000229.1:0-2754 GCA_035759115.1 Solirubrobacterales bacterium
GTGGATGACGCCGATCGCGCCGTAGCAGTCCTTGACCGAGCCGACGATCACGCGCATCGCGGTGAGGTCGAAGATCTCGTTGAACTCGCGCCCCTTCTTGGTCATCTTCGTGTAGATCGAGTAGAAGTGCTTGGCGCGGCCGGAGATCTCGGCCTCGATCCCGACGGCCTGCAGCTCGTCGCCGAGGAAGGCGCCGGCCTGGTTGACGTAGACCTCGCGCTCGTCGCGCTGCTGGGCGACCAGCTGCTTGATCTCCCTGTACTTGCGCGGGTGCAGGGTCGCGAAGGCGAGGTCCTCGAGCTCCCATTTGATCGCGTGGATACCCAGCCGGTGGGCGAGCGGCGCGTAGATCTCGAGCGTCTCGCGCGACTTCGCCATCTGCTTCTGCTTGGGCAGCGCGCCGAGCGTGCGCATGTTGTGCAGGCGGTCGGCCAGCTTGATCAGGATCACCCTGACGTCGGTGGCCATCGCCACCATCATCTTCCGGTAGTTCTCCGCCTGGCGCTCGTCGCGGCTCTCGAAGGTCATCCCGGTCAGCTTGGTCACGCCGTCGACCAGCTGGGCGATCTCCTCGCCGAAGCCGTCGCGGATCTCCTCGAGGCTGGCGCTGGTGTCCTCGACCGTGTCGTGCAGCAGCGCCGCGCAGAGCGTCTCGGTGTCGAGCCGCATCCCGGCGCAGATCTGGGCGACGCCGACCGGGTGGGTGATGAACTCGTCGCCGGAGCGGCGCAGCTGGTCGCCGTGGCGCTCGCAGGCGAACTCGAAGGCCCTGCTCAGCGCCGAGCGGTCGATCTCGGGCGCCGAGTCGAACTCCTCGACCACGGCATAGAGATCGGCGAGGAGCTCGCGCTGCTCTACGGCTTGTTGCGTCGTTCGAGGTATCGCAGGCCTTCCTGGTGGCGAGCGCCGTAGGCGCGATAGGCGGCCGAGCGCTCCAGTTCGGTTCCCTCTGAGGATACGACGCCGAGCCCGCCGTCACCTCCCGCGGGCTCGCCCTGCACCAGCTCGAGCTCGCGCAGAACCCTTACGCAGCGCGCCGCGGTCTCCGGCGAGCGGGGAAAGCGGCCGCTCCCCCGCAGGGCGGCGAGCAGCTGCTCGCCGCCTGTCTCGCCGGCCTCGCGCAGGTCGCGGAAAAGGCCGATCAGGGTCTCGCGGCGGGCGAGCTGCTCGTCGAGCATCGCACGCGCGAAGCGGGCCTCGGCCTCACCCCAGGCGAGGTGGGCGTAGCCCTCCCCCGCCAGCGCCAGCCGTTCGATCCCCTCGAACTGCGGCGGGTCGACGAAGACGACATGGGCGAATCCCTCGGCGAGCCCGGGCGCGGCGGCGAACGCGGCCCCATCGGCCGGCACGACCCCATCGCCGGCGAGCGCCGCGCGCCGTTCGGCGCAGGCCACCACCGCCAGCACCTCCCCGCCAGACGAGGCCAGCTCCCCCACCACAGCCGCCGGCGAGCTGCGCGGCCGCACCTCGGCGCGTTCGCTGTTTGTGGCGCTGAGGTCGACAAAAGGCGAACGCGCGGGGTCGGTCGCGAGCTCGGTCTCGAAGCGGCGCCACCACTCCTCGCTCGCCGCCGTCTCGGCCTCCACCGCCTCGGCCGTCGCCTCGCTCGCCGCCGGCTCGTGCGGGTAGAGCTCGCGCAGCACGAGGCGGGGCTCGACCGAGCCGTTCCAGCGGTTGACCTCGAGCCGCACGGCGGCGTCGACCGGGTCGTCCTCGCCGACGCCGAGCCCGGCGCGGCCGAAGGCGACGCCCAGCGCCCGGTGCGAGCCACTGTACAGGCTGAAGCGCGCGTGCTTGCCTTCGCCCATCGCGCGCACGTCGCGGACCCGCGCAGCGGGCACGAGCAGCCGCACGCCCGGGTTGCCCATGCCGAACGGGGCGAGCTGCTGCAGCTCCTCGGCCAGGTCGAGCCCGAGCCCGGCGCCGCCGACCATCGCGTCGATCCGCTCCGTCCGCCGCATGTCCTCGGGCTTCAGCACCGAGGCCGCGTGTGCGGCGAACGCCGCCTGAAAGGCCCCTACGTTCTCCGCCTGCAACTGCAGCCCGGCGGCGGCCCTGTGCCCCCCGAATCCATCCAGATGCTCGCTGCAAGCTTCGAGGGCACCCAACAGGTCGAATCCGGGAATGCTCCTGCCGGACCCCCTCCCCCCGCCTTCGCCATCGAGCGAGATCACCACAACCGGCTTGTGGTGCCGCTCAGCCAGCCGCGAGGCGACGATCCCGATCACCCCCGGGTGCCACCCCTCCCCCGCCAGCACCAGCCCGGGCGCCTCGCGCAGCTCATCCGACAGCTCCTTCCGCACCGCCTCGGCAGCCGCATCGACTTCCCGCTCAGCAGCCCGTCGCTCGCTGTTGGCCCGACCCAGCTCGTTGGCGATCTCAGCGGCCCGATCGGCGTCCTCCGTCAAGAACAGCTCCACCCCCGCATCGGCCCGATACAACCGCCCCGCAGCATTGATCCTGGGAGCCAGCCGAAACGCCAGATCCCCCTCGTCCACCTGACTGGGCTCACACTTCGCAGCCTCCAACAACGCCCGAATCCCCGGTCGCCGCGCCCGCCGCACCTCCGCCAGCCCTCGCCGAACCAGCGACCGGTTCTCACCGACCAAAGGCACCACATCGGCCACGGTGGCGAGGGCAACTAAGTCGAGATCGGAAAGGGAGTCGTGTGCCCCTCCCACGGAGACTCCTGGAACCACGCCCGAACCCTTTCCCACGTCGAGCTGCGCGACGGTCTCCGTGGGAGGGGCACAC
>DASTVL010000230.1:0-2301 GCA_035759115.1 Solirubrobacterales bacterium
TGGGTTGACGATCGCGTTCTGCCCCGATTCGTCCGGGCTGGCAGGCGCGCTTCGGGCCGTTCGCCCGACCGTCTTCCCGACGGTTCCGAAGGTGTACGAGACGCTGTACCGGACGGTGCGGGCGCGGTTCGAGGAGACGACGGGGGCGCGACGACGACTGGTCGAGTGGGCGCTCGCGGTCGGACGGGAGGCCGCGCTTCGTCGGCAAGCGGACGAGCGGCTCAGGCCGAGGCTTCGGCTCGAACGTGCGCTTGCAGACCAGCTCGTCTTCTCCAAGGTGAGGGCGCCTGGGCGGGAAACTGCGGCTGGCGATCTCCGGGGGCGCCGCTCCCGCGCGAGGTCGCCGAGTTTTTCGCTGCACTTGGCATCCTCGTTGTCGAGGGCTACGGCCTGACGGAGTGTACGACCGTTGCCACGGTCAACCGGCCCGACCGCTACCGGTTCGGCACCGTCGGCCCCGCCGTCCCCGGCGTCGAGCTGCGGATCGCCGAGGACGGCGAGATCCTCGTTCGCGGCGACACCGTCTTTCGCGGCTACTGGCGCAACGAGGAGGCGACCCAGGTCGTGCTCGGAGCCGATGGCTGGTTGAGAACCGGTGATGTCGGGTCGATCGACGCGGACGGCTTCCTCTCGATCACCGATCGCAAGAAGGACCTGATCGTCACGCCCGGCGGCGAGAACGTCTCGGCGCAGAACATCGAGAACGCGCTCAAGGCGTCACGCTACATCTCGCAGGCGCTCGTCGTCGGCGATCGCCGGCCCTACCTCGCGGCGCTGATCACAGTTGATCAGGAGGAGGCGGAGAAGGCGGCCCGGAACGCGGATCAGCTCCAGCTGCGAGCTTGCGCGATTTTCTGTGTATGTGTTGTCTGTTTAGGTGTTGTCGGGGATGCGGTCTCCGAAGTGGATGCGTAGGACTGCCATGGCCTTGGTCCAGTTGTAACAGGTGCGCCAGTTTGGTTTCGCTCGCATGATCGCGAGCCAGATCAGCCGCAGGGCGGCGTCGTCGTTGGGGAAGTGTCCTCGTGTCTTGATGATCTTGCGGACTTGCATGTGCAGGCTCTCCACCGCGTTTGTAGTATAGACAACACGGCGGATCTCCTGGGGGAAGGCGAGGAACGGGATCACCCGCTCCCAGGCACGTTCCCACACCTGCAGCGCGGCCGTGCGGGTCTTGCTGGCGGCCCACGTCTCGAGCAGCTCGTCGAGCACGGCCCTGGCGGCGTCGGCGTCGACGGCGGTGTAGATGCGGCGCAGCTCCGAGGCACAGGCCTTGCGCTCCTTCCAGGACAGGTAGCGCAGGCTCTGCCTGACCAGGTGCACGATGCACGTTTGGTTCACCGCCTCGGGGAAGACAGCGTCGATCGCGTCGGGGAACCCGCTCAGCCCGTCCGTACAGACGAAGATGATGTCCTTGACACCACGGTTACGGAGCTCGCTGAGCACGCTCGTCCAGAAGCGGGCGCCCTCCGTCTTCTCGATCCAGAGCCCGAGCACGTCACGCTCGCCCTCCAGGGTGACGCCGACAGCGACGTACACGGCCTTCTTCCGTACCACCTGCTGTTCCCGCATCGACACCTGCATCGCGTCCAGGTAGCAACAACATAGAGCTCCTCCAAGGGGCGGGACTGCCAGGCACGCACATCGTCCTGGATCGAGCCGGTCACCTCGCTGATCAACCCGTCCGACACATCGACGCCATAGATCTCGCGCAGGTGCCGCTGGATCTCCCGCGTCGTCATGCCGCCGGCATACAAGCCCAGGATCTGCTCGTCAAAGCCGTCGAACGAACGGCTGTGCTTGGGCACGATCCGCGGCTCGAACGAACCCTCACGGTCGCGTGGCAGCTCCACCGTCACCGGCCCATCGATCGTGCGCAACGTCTTCAGCGTCATCCCGTTGCGCCGGTTCGCCTGCCCCTCCGGCGGATCACCACCAGCCGCATAGCCAAGATGCCGCCCCAGCTCGGCAGCGCCGGCCCGCTCGATCAGCCGCTTGCGCAACCGATTGATCAACCCCTCCGCACCGGTCAACTGCTCCGGCCCGCCATACTCGCCCAACAGCCGATCGATCAGCTCATCAGGGATATCTGTGCCGCCCATCCTGTGCTCCTTCCCGGACTGTCCGCTGGGATCGCGCCGATCCCGGCTACGCCGAGATCGTCACGACCCCAGCGGACAACCCACCAGATACACAGAAATCCGCGCACTTCCCTCGGCACGGTGCGCCGGGTGCGGCCCACGCTGAGCGGGAGCCCGTCGCGCTCCACCTGGGTCACCAGGTGGGCGTCGCAGCCGAGCC
>DASTVL010000231.1:0-6009 GCA_035759115.1 Solirubrobacterales bacterium
GATGGCCAACAGGTTGATATTCCTGTACCACGTCGCAACCGTTTGACCGATGGGGGGACGAGGAAGGCTAAGGGAACCCAGGCGATGGTCGTCCTGGGGTAAGCGTGTAGGGGAGGCCCCTGTGAAATGCGGGGCCGCATAACCTGAGGCGCGATGCCAGCTGGCTCTAAGCCGGCGAGTCCCTGACGCCATGCCTCCAAGAAAATCCTCTAGGGAGGCTGCGCGTGCCCGTACCAAAACCGACACAGGTGGGCAAGTAGAGAATACTAAGGTGATCGAGATAACCCTCGTTAAGGAACTCGGCAAAATCGCTCCGTAACTTCGGGAGAAGGAGCGCCCCAGTAGGGTGAAGCCGCTTGCCGGTGGAGCCCGAGGGGGCCGCAGTGAATAGGTCCAACCGACTGTTTACCAAAAACACAGGTCTCTGCTAAGTCGAAAGACGACGTATAGGGGCTGACGCCTGCCCGGTGCCGGAAGGTTACGTGGAGGTGTTAGGGCTTCGGCCCGAAGCACCGAAGCTAAGCCCCGGTAAACGGCGGCCGTAACTATAACGGTCCTAAGGTAGCGAAATTCCTTGTCGGGTAAGTTCCGACCTGCACGAATGGCGTAACGACTTGGGCGCTGTCTCAACGAGGGGCTCGGTGAAATTGCAGTCTCGGTGAAGATGCCGAGTACCCGCGGCTAGACGGAAAGACCCCGTGCACCTTTACTACAACCTGGTATTGGAATGCGGTGCATTTCGCTCAGGATAGGTGGGAGGCTTTGAAGCATCGGCTGCGGCTGGTGTGGAGCCAACCTTGAGATACCACCCTTGATGTATTGGGCTTCTAACAGGACGCCGTGAATCCGGGTCCTGAACAGTGCCAGGTGGGTAGTTTGACTGGGGCGGTCGCCTCCTAAAATGTAACGGAGGCGCGCAAAGGTTCCCTCAGTACGGTTGGAAACCGTGCGTAGAGTGTAAAAGCAGCAAGGGAGCTTGACTGTGACACCGACGGGTGGAGCAGGAACGAAAGTTGGGCTTAGTGATCCGGCGGTAGCAAGTGGAAGCGCCGTCGCTCAACGGATAAAAGGTACTCCGGGGATAACAGGCTTATCGAGTCCAAGAGTCCACATCGACGACTCGGTTTGGCACCTCGATGTCGGCTCGTCGCATCCTGGGGCTGGAGTAGGTCCCAAGGGTTGGGCTGTTCGCCCATTAAAGCGGTACGCGAGCTGGGTTCAGAACGTCGTGAGACAGTTCGGTCCCTATCTGCTGTGGGCGTTGGAGAGTTGAGAGGAGTCATCCCTAGTACGAGAGGACCGGGATGAACGTGCCGCTGGTGTATCTGTTGTCCTGCCAAGGGCATCGCAGGTTAGCTACGCACGGAACGGATAACCGCTGAAGGCATCTAAGCGGGAAGCCGTCCTCGAGATGAGCTCTCCCATCCCTTCGAGGGAGTAAGACCCCTGGTAGACCACCAGGTTGATAGGCCGGCGGTGCAAGCGCAGCGATGCGCTCAGCCGACCGGTACTAATGGGTCGAGGGCTTGACGGATATTTATTTCTTACCCTCTTGGTCTTGTGCAGTTTTCAAGCTCCACCGGGGCGCGGTCTCGCAAAATTTCCGGTGGCGCATAGCGAAAGGGAAACACCTCTTCCCATTCCGAACAGAGCAGTTAAGCCTTTCAGCGCCGATGGTACTTGGGGGGCAACCCCCTGGGAGAGTAGGTCGCCGCCGGTTTCTTCTTCGACCAGGGCCGCCCGCCGGGCGGCCCTTCGTCGTTCTAGGCCTGGGTCGCGAAGCGGGCGATCGCGGCGCTCCAGGCGCCGGTGCTACGGGGGCGACCGATGCGGCTGCGCCCCTCGCATGCGCGCGTGGGCTCCTCGACGGGCTCGAGGCCGTACTCGCCGAGGGTGGCGAAGTCGATGATCAGGTCCGTTGCGTCGGCTGCTTTGCTGCTGAAGGTCTTTTTCGTATCGAACATAGGTTCGAATTTACGGTCGCGCTCGGACGGCATCTTGTTTTTGCACGCCGTCTTGCATGAAGCCTAGAACCAAGGCCGCCGTCCGGGCCGGGGCCTCGACGTTGGGGGAGTGGCCGACGCCCTCGATCAGCTCGGTCCGGGCACCCGGGACGGTGGCTGCATAGACATCCAGGGCCGCCTGCGGATCCTCGATGATCTGCTCCTCGGCGCCCATGATCGCCAGCAGCGGCTGGCCACTGTCGCGCATTCGCTCGGCCAAGCCACGCTCTTCGCTGTACGCCTGCGATTCGGACGCCGACTTGTCGTAGGAGTTGTAGGTCATCGCCTTGAGGTCGTCGACGAATGCATCCGGCACGTCGAAGCCGGGTGCAAATGCGACCTCGAGGCCTTGGCGAATGGTGAAATCGGCCTTGATGCGCCAGAGAGCGTCGCCGATCACCGGGGCAAAGGCGAGCTTGGCGAGAAGACCGAGATCACCCTCTTCGTGCTCGGCCTCGGAGTCGATAATCACGACCCGCTCGACCAGCTGGGGCGAGCGTTCGGCCAGGGCGGTGGCGACCGTGCCGCCGAGCGAGTGGCCGACGACCATCGCGGGGCCGACGCCGAAGCGTCCCATCACGCCGGCGACCAGATCGGCCTGGTTCTCGATCTCATAGCCGGAGGTGGGCTTCTCGGAGCCGCCGTGCCCGAGCAGGTCGACGGCGACGACGCGATGCTCGCGGGCCAGGCGCGGGATCATCCCGTCCCACCAGTCGATCGCGCAGGTGAAGCAGTGCACGAGGACGATCGGGCTGCCGTCGCGCGGGCCGACGTCGATCGCCTCGACTTGGCCGCCCGGCAGCCTGACGATGCGGCCGTCGGGCTCGGTCACCTCTGCCGGCTCGGTTTCCGCCGAGGTGACGAGCGCGTTGACGCCGATCAGCACGACGATCGCCGCCACGATCCCGATTGCGATCTTCCAGCCCCGTCCCATTACGCAGGTACCCTAGCCGGACCATGGAGAAGTTCGTCATCGAAGGAGGCGCGCCGCTCTCGGGCGAGCTGACCGCGGCCGGAAACAAGAACGCCGCGCTGCCGATCCTTGCCGCCTGCCTGCTCACCGATGAGGAGTTGCTGCTGCACCGGGTGCCGCGGATCCGCGACACCGAGGCGCAGATCGCGCTGCTCGAACGGCTGGGGGTCGAGGTGGCCTGGGTGGGGGACAACAGCCTCCGCCTCCGCGCCGCCGGGGTAACCGACGTCGCCGTCGACGAGGAGCTCTCGAACAAGATCCGCGCCTCCTTCCTGCTCGCCGGGCCGCTGCTGGCGCGCTTCGGCGAGGCGCGCATGCCGCCGCCGGGAGGGGACTTCATCGGCCGCCGCCGGCTCGACGCGCACCTCGACGCCTTCGCCGATCTCGGCGCCGCCGTCGACGGCAACCGCTGGATCGAGCTGAAGGCGCCCGCCGGCGGCCTGCGGCCGTGCGCGATCTTCATGGACGAGCCGTCGGTGATGGGGACCGAGAACGCGCTGATGGCCGCCGCGCTCACCCCGGGCCCGACGACGATCTCCAACGCCGCCTGCGAGCCGCACGTCCAGGATCTCGCCCGGCTGCTGACCGTGATGGGGGCGGAGGTGACCGGGATCGGCTCGAACGTGATGACCGTCCACGGCCGCGACCGCCTCGGCGGCGCCGAGCACACGATCTCGCCCGACCACATCGAGGTCGCCAGCTTCATGGCGCTCGCCGCGGCGACCGGGGGCGAGTTGCGGATCCGCGACGCCGCGCCCGCAGACCTGATGATGGTGCGGCGCCAGTTCCGGCGGCTCGGGCTCGAGTCGACGATCGAGGGCGACGACGTGATCGTGCCGCCCGGGCAGCGATTGCAGGTCAAGGCCGACCTCGGCGACGCGATCCCGAAGATCGAGGACGGTCCCTGGCCGGCCTTCCCCGCCGACCTGACCTCGATCGCGCTGGCGCTCGCCACCCAGGCCGACGGCGAGATCCTGATCTTCGAGAAGATGTTCGAGAACCGCCTCTTCTTCGTCGACAAGCTGGTTGCGATGGGCGCTCGGATAACGCTCTGCGATCCCCACCGGGCGATCGTCAGCGGTCCGAGCCGTCTTCACGGCGCCCGGGTCGAGAGCCCCGACATCCGCGCCGGGATGGCGATGCTCATCGCCGCCCTGGCCGCCGAGGGCACGTCCGAGATCGGCAACATCCGCCAGATCGATCGCGGATACGAGTCGATCGACGAGCGGCTGCGCGGGCTCGGCGCCCAGATCGACCGCGTCTCTGCAGAGATCCCGGCCTAGCAGGCTTTCCGCGCCGACTCTCGTAAGGTCAAGCGCATGATCCACCCGATCCCCCCAGGGACGCGCGACATCCTGCCGGAGGAGATGCGCGAGCTGCGCAGGCTGCATCGCGCGCTGATCGACGTCTTCGAGCAGCGCGGCTACGGCGAGGTCGCGACCCCGGCGATCGAGTACGACGAGGTGCTGGCGCGCGGCGACGGGCGCACGGCCAGCTCCGCCTACCGCTTCTTCGACGAGCGCGGCGACCTGCTGGCGCTGCGCTCCGACATGACCGTGCCGATCGCGCGCCTCGTAGCCAGCCGCTTCGCCGGCGCCGAGCCGCCGCTGCGCTTCAGCTACCTGGCCAACGCCTTCCGCGCCGTGCGCCCGCAGCGCGGCCAGATGCGCGAGTTCGCCCAGGCCGGGGTCGAGCTGATCGGCGCCCCGGCGCCGGCCGGCACGGTCGAGGTGGTCGAGGTGCTGGAGGCGACCCTCGACGCGGCCGGGCTGGAGCGGGCCGTGATCGGCCTCGGCGACGCCGACCTCTTCCGCCAGCTGCTCACAGAGCTCGGCGTCGAGGGGGAGAGCCGCAACGCGATCCTCGGCCGCCTCGCCGCGCACGACCTGGTCGGGCTCGAGGTCGAGCTGTCCCGCGCCGGGATCGCCGCCGCTCAGGTCGACACCTGCGTCGCGCTCTCGCAGCTGCGCGGCGGCCGCGAGGTGCTCGAACAGGCACGTGCGATCGGTGGTGAGGCGGTCGAGCGGGCGACGGCGCGGATCGGCGAGACCGTGGCCGCGCTCGAGCAGCGCGGCGTCGCCGGCCGGGTCCAGGTCGACCTCGGCCTGCTGCGCGACCTCGGCTACTACAGCGGCGCGATACTCGAGGTCTACGACCCCGCGATCGGGCACGTGCTCGGTGGCGGCGGGCGCTACGACGAGCTGCTGCGGCGCTTCGGCGTCGACCTGCCGGCGGCCGGCTTCGCCCTCTACCTGGAGCGGGTGCACGTCGCCCAGATGGAGGAGTCGCGGCGCGGGGGTGGATCGTGAGCGTCGAGGTCGCCGGCATGGGCGGGGCGAAGCCCGACGGGCCGCTGAAGCTGGCGGTGCCGCGCGGCGCCCTGCTCGGCGGCACCCTCGATGTGCTCGACGCGGTCGGGGTCGACACGTCCGCCGTGCGCAGCGAGTCGCGGGCGCTGATCTTTCCCGGCGAGCGGATCACCCTGGTCACGATGCGGCCCTCCGACGTCCCGACCTACGTCGAGGCCGGCGCCGCCGACCTCGGCATCACCGGCAAGGACGTGCTGCTCGAGCAGGCCGATCGCGTGGTCTACGAGCTGCTCGACCTCGGCTACGGGCGCTGCCGCATGGTCCTCGCCGGTCGCCAGGGCGATGAGAGCCTGGGTGAATCGCAACGCCGGCTGGGGATGATGCGGATCGCGACCAAGTACCCGCGCATCGCCGAACGCCACTTCGAGTCGACCGGGCGCCAGGTCGAGACGATCGAGGTCAAGGGCTCGATCGAGCTGGCGCCGCTGATCGGGCTGGCCGACGGGATCGTCGACCTGGTCGCCACCGGCCGCACCCTGGAGGAGAACGACCTCGAGGTGCGCGAGGAGATCGTCGAGTGCACGGCGCGCTTCGTCGCCAACCGCGTCGCCCACAAGCTGCGCGCAACCGAGATCGACGAGCTGACGGCGAAGCTGCGGGAGGCGACGGCGGGATGAACCCGCGGCGCTTCGAGTGGAGCGGCGCAGAGCAGACCGCAGCGGCG
>DASTVL010000232.1:0-4252 GCA_035759115.1 Solirubrobacterales bacterium
CTTCTCCTCGGTCGGGATCCGCAGCGCGCCGGCGATCAGGTGGCCGAGCGCGGCCGGGTCCTCGATGTTGGCGACCGCCATCTGCAGCTCCTCGGGCAGGTACGGGATGTGCTCGACGATCTCCGAGAAGGTGCGCTGGACATTGCGGGTGAGCGCCTCCAGCTCGGGCCCCTCGTCGACCGTGTCCGGCAGCTCGGCGATGCGCGCCACCATGTAGGGCTCCTCGGCGACGTAGGGCCCGACCCGCACCCGCTGGGTCCCCTGGACGAGGATGCGCAGCGTCCCGTCGGGCACTTTCAGCATGCGGGCGACGACGCCGACCACGCCGACGCCGTAGAGCCCCTCCGGCCCCGGCTCCTCGTCCTCGGGGTCGCGCGCGGCGACCATCGCCAGCATCCGGTTGGCCCCGAGCACGTCGTCGATCAGCTTGATCGAGCGCTCCTGGCCGACGGCGAGCGGGGTCAGGGTTTCGGGAAAGGTGACCGTCTCACGCAGCGGCAGCACCGGCAGCGCGTCGGGCAGCGGCTGGTTGGCGCGGATCGCGTCCTCGGCGTCGAGCTCGGACTCGACGACCTCGAGCACCGGCGAGCTCTCCATCACTCGCGCCCGATCGGCACGCGGCGGCTCTGGGCGGGATCGCGCAGCGGCAGGTCGATCCGCAGCACCCCGTCGTCGTAGGTCGCCTTCGCCTTGTCGGCGTCGACGTCGACCTGCAGCTCGACCACGCGGCGGAACGGCCCCGAGGGGATCTCGACCTGCTGGTAGACCCGCCCCTCGGTCTCCTGCACCGGCCGTTCGCCGACGATCGCCAGCTGCCGGCCGCTGACCTCGATCCCGACCTGGTCCAGGTCGACGCCGGCCAGATCCACCTTCACGACCGCCCGTTGCGGGTCGCCGCAGTAGTAGACGTCGACGTTGGGCGAGAAACCCGTGCTGCGGCGGCTGACGTAGGTGGCCCGGCCCCAGCCGCCGCCGAGCATCTGATCCATCTCCCGCCGCATGCGGGCGAAGTTCGCAAATACGTCTCGCTCGGGCATGGCGCAAAACATAGCCGTCAAACGGAGCGGGCGACCCCGCCCGCTTCCTAGGCCGGCTGCGTCCGATCGGCCCAGCGTGGGGGGCGCATCAGCAACACCGGCTGCCTAGGGGGAACCAAGCCCTCGGGTCGGTTCTCACGGAAGGTGGCGCAGGGCTCGTCGAGCTGGAGGGCGCAGAGATGGTTCTTGCGGAAGAAGCACTGCTCGCAGGTGGGGGCTTTCTTCTTGCGCGGCACGACGGGCATCTTGGCAATCTCGTGACGCTTCCGTGCGCCTTGATTCCGCAAAGCGCAACGTTCTTGACACAGACTCGTTACATCTTCCCCGCGTCTTGCGGGAGTCGCGCATGGCCTCGCTACCATTGACGCGAATGGAGGCACACAAGGCACGCACCGAGAAGCTGTCGGCCTCGCCGCAGCTGTTCGAGAGCGACTTCCTCAACTTCTTCTCGCGCGTCCACCCGGCGATCCCGGCGGTCGTCTTCCTGCCCGTGATCGTGGCGATGGAGTGGCTCGCGGCGGACCAGGGCAAGGCCGCCTGGCAGCTGGCGCTGCTCAGCCTCGGCGGGGTCGGCATCTGGACCCTGACCGAGTACTGGCTGCACCGGCTGATCTTCCACTGGGAGCCCGACAACGCCTTCGGCCGGCGCATGCACTTCATCATCCACGGCATCCACCACGACCATCCCAACGACAAGATGCGGCTGGTCATGCCGCCCGCGGTCTCGATCCCCCTGGCGGCGCTCTTCTATTTCGCCTTCACGCTGGTCTTCGG
This sequence comes from Solirubrobacterales bacterium, assembly GCA_035759115.1. GTDB lineage: Bacteria > Actinomycetota > Thermoleophilia > Solirubrobacterales > 70-9 > VRUE01. Next base: position 1,812 of record DASTVL010000232.1, read on the forward strand.
CACGCCGGCCGCCTACCCGCTGTTCGGCGGCTTCATCGCCGGCTATCTCTTCTACGACTACACGCACTACTACGTGCACCACTTCGTGCCCAAGTCGGACCTGGGCAAGCGCCTGCGCGAGCAGCACATGCGCCACCACTTCCAGGACCACCGCTTCGGCTACGGCGTAAGCTCGCCGCTCTGGGACGTCGTGTTTCGGACGCTGCCCAGGCAGCGCCGACGCTAACCGCTCTCCACACCCGGAGTAATAGTCAGGGTTGTACACAGCCAATGTGTCCAACACATTTATGACACCTGACTGTGACTGTGCAACACTGCGGTACGTAACTCCCACGTTAGTGACCCGGTCGGAAATGCGGACCGGACGAAAGGAACGAGATGCCAAGCACCATTCACGTACTCGACGAGGCCCGCGATCTGGTCAAGAAGCGCCTTGCCGAGCTGGACGACGAGCGCAAGCGCCTCGAGCGCGCCCTCGCCGAGTTGGGCGAGAAGGCCACCGGCCGCAGCGGCCGTCGTCCGGGCCGCCCCCCCGGCTCGGGCAAAAAAGCCGGCGGCCGCCCGAAAAAAAGGCGCCGGCGCAGCGGCACCCGGGCAGACCAGGCGGTTGCCCTGGTTCAGGGCGAGCCCGGCATCAGCGCGTCCGACATCGCCAAGCAGATGAAAATCAAGCCCAACTACCTCTACCGGGTCCTAGGCGACCTCGAGAAAGAGGGTCGGGTCGCGAAGAAAGGGCGCCAGTACTACCCCGGTAAAAAGGGGTAGGCGGGGTAGCGGGGGTTCCGGTAGGGCCTCCACTTAACTTTTTCTGAAGACACGGTGCGGCCGTCCGAGGTCGCTCGGCCCAGAAAAAGTACAAGACGTTTCGGCCCTACCGGAACCCCCGCTAAACCAAACCCAGTTCAGAAACGGACTGGCGCTCTTCCCTTAGCTCTTCGATAGTTGCTTCGATCCTTGGGCGGGAGAAGTCCGGGACGTCCAGGTTCTCGACGATCTGCCACTCGCCGTTCTTGCAGCTGCAGGGATGGCCGGCTACTACTCCCTCCTCGATTCCGTAGGCGCCGTTCGAGGGGACGCCCATCGAGACCCAGTCGCCCTCCGGGGTGCCCAGCACCCAGTCGTGCATGTGGTCGATCGCCGCGTTGGCGGCGGAGGCAGCGCTGGAGGCGCCGCGGGCGTCGATGATCTCCGCCCCCCGCTTCGCGACCCGGGGGATGAACTCGTCGCCGATCCAGGCCTCGTCGTCGACCGCCTCCCAGGCGCTCGTCCCGTCGACCTTCGCGTTGACCAGGTCCGGGTACTGGGTGGTCGAGTGGTTGCCCCAGACGGTCATGTTGGTGACGCCCGAGACCGGCCTGCCGAGCTTGTCGGCGAGCTGGGCGATCGCCCGGTTGTGGTCGAGCCGCATCATCGCGGTGAAGCGCTCGCGCGGCACGCCGTCGGCGTTGGAGAGGGCAATCAGGCAGTTGGTGTTGGCCGGGTTGCCGACGACCAGCACGCGGACGTCGCCGGCGGCGCCGGCGGCGATCGCCTCCCCCTGCGGCTTGAAGATCCCACCGTTGGCCTCGAGCAGGTCGGCGCGCTCCATGCCGGGCCCGCGCGGTCGGGCGCCGACCAGGAGGCCGACGTTGCAGCCCTCGAAGGCCGGCTTGGCATCGTCGAAGATGTCGATCTTGCTCAGCAGCGGGAAGGCGCAGTCGTCGAGCTCCATCGCCGTGCCCTCCGCCGCCTTGACCGCATCCGGGATCTCCAGCAGGCTGAGCTCGACCGGCGTATCGGGGCCGAGCATCTGGCCGCTGGCAATGCGAAACAGCAGCGCGTAGCCGATCTGGCCGGCGGCGCCGGTGACGGTGACTTTGACGGGGGTGCTCACGTGGTTGCCTCCTGCAGTCGGGATTTGATCGCGGCGAGAAACTCCTGCGTGGTCAGGTGCTGCTGGTCGGGGCCGACCAGGAGTGCGAGGTCCTTGGTCATCTGTCCGCTTTCCACGGTCTCGAGGCAGACCCGCTCCAGCGTCGCGGCGAACTGTGACACCGCGGGCGTCTCGTCGATGCGGCCGCGGGCGGCGAGGCCGCGGGTCCAGGCGAAGATCGAGGCGATCGGGTTGGTCGACGTCGGTTCGCCCTGCTGGTGGCGACGGAAGTGGCGGGTGACGGTCCCGTGCGCGGCCTCGGCCTCGACCGTCCTGCCGTCGGGGCTCATCAGCACGCTCGTCATCAGGCCCAGCGAGCCGAACCCCTGCGCGACCGTGTCCGACTGCACGTCGCCGTCGTAGTTCTTGCAGGCCCAGACGTAGCCGCCCTCCCACTTCAGCGCGGCGGCGACCATGTCGTCGATCAGGCGGTGTTCGTAGGTGATCCCCTCGGCCTCGAAATCGGCCCTGAACTCGCTCTCGTACACCTCGGCGAAGAGGTCCTTGAAGCGCCCGTCGTACTTCTTCA
>DASTVL010000233.1:0-6703 GCA_035759115.1 Solirubrobacterales bacterium
TCGCTCACCTTCGTCCCGGTGGGAGCGCTGCTGCTCGGCGACGCGCTGACCTCGCTGCGCGAGTGGAGCGCGGCGCGCGGCCCGCTCGGGCTGGAGCGGTTCGGAGTCGTCGTCACCATCGCGCTCGCCGCGCTCGCCGCAAATTTCGCGATCGACTCGATCGTGCGCTCGATCGCCAACAACAAGGAAATCTACGACGAACGCAGGTCGTTGCCGTTCGCCGGCGCAAGCCAGCTCCGCCCGCTCGACTCCGACGTCGAGAACTACACCCGCCTGATCGCCGATCTGCGCCGCTACCGCTGCACCGACTTCATCGGCTATCCCAACATCAACAGCCTCTACCTCTGGTCGGGCATCGAGCCGCCGCCACCGGTCGCCCCGGGCGCCTGGATCGAGGCGCTGACCAGCGAGCGCCAGCAGCGCGTCGTCGACGAGTTGCGCGCCTCGCCGCGCCCGTGCGCGATCCGCAACGACGGGCTCGCCGGAGCGTGGCTCGGCGGCGCTCCGCCGCCCGACCGGCCGCTGGTGAACTACGTCCTGGGCGAGTTCCACACGGTCGACCAGGTCGGCGACTTCCAGTTCATGCTGCCGAACCGCGGGGGCGGCTCATGAGCCGCGTGCTGATCACCGGCGGCGCCGGCTTTGTCGGCTCCAACCTCGCGGTCTCGCTCGCCGGCCGCCATCCCGAGTGGGAGATCGTCGCGCTCGACAACCTCTACCGGCGCGGCTCGAAGCTCAACCTGCCGCGGCTCGAGGCGGCCGGGGTGGAGTTCGTCGAAGGCGACGTGCGCGAGCCCTCCGACCTCGGGCGCTTCGACTCGCTCGATGCCCTGATCGAGTGCTCGGCCGAGCCCTCGGTGATGTCGGGGGTCGACGGCGACACTTCGTACCTGCTGCACACGAACCTCACCGGCGCTTACAACTGCCTCGAGCTGGCGCGCCGCGCCGGCGCCTTCATGCTCTTCCTCTCGACCAGTCGCGTCTACCCGGTGGCGGCGCAGCTCGAGCTTGCCCTGGAGGAGACCGAGACGCGCTTCGAGCTCGCCGCCGAGCAGCCGGTCGCCGGCGCCTCGCCCGCCGGGATCTCGGAGGACTTCCCGCTCGAGGGCGCCCGCACGCTCTACGGCACGACCAAGCTTGCGGCCGAGCTGCTGATCGAGGAGTACCGCGCCGCCTTCGGCCTGCGCGCCGTCGTCGACCGCTGCGGCGTGATCGCCGGGCCGTGGCAGATGGGCAAGGTCGACCAGGGAGTGTTCACCCACTGGATGCTCGCCCACCACTTCAGGCAGCCGCTCAGGTACATCGGCTTCGGCGGCGCCGGCAAGCAGGTCCGCGATCTGCTCCACGTCGAGGACCTGGTCGACCTGGTCGAGCGCCAGCTGCTCGCTCCCGGCGAGTGGGACGGGCGCACGGTCAACGTCGGCGGCGGCCGCGAGTGCAGCCTCTCGCTGCGCGAGACGACCGATATCTGCCGCGAGCTGAGCGGCAACGAGGTGCCGATCGAGCCCGAGCCCGAGACGCGGGCCGGCGACGTCCCCATCTACCTCTCGGACTGCGCAAGACTGTTCGGCCTTGACGAGTGGCGCCCGCAGCGAAGCGCGCAGCAGGTCCTCGCCGACATCCACAGCTGGATCGTCGGCGACGAGCAGCGGATCGCGGCGGCGCTTGAAATCAACACCCCGGTCGGGGAGAAGGAGTAGACGGATGCCGGTTGCGATCGTGACGGGATCGGGGGGGCTGATCGGCTCCGAGGCCGTCGGCCACTTCATCGAGCAGGGCTTCGACGTGGTCGGCCTCGAGAACGACATGCGGGCGCAGTTCTTCGGCCCCGAGTCCTCGACCTCGCACGTGACCGAGCGGCTCGTCGCCGAGCACCCCGAGTTCCGCAGCGAAAGCGTCGATATCCGCGATCGCGAGGCGATCGAGCGGATCTTCGCCGCCCACGGCAAGGCGATCGAGCTGATCGTCCACACCGCCGCCCAGCCCTCGCACGACTGGGCGGCGAGCGACCCGCAGACCGACTTCGGCGTCAACGCCAACGGCACGCTCAACCTGCTCGAGGCCGCCCGCGCGCACTGCCCCGAGGCGCCCTTCGTCTTCTGCTCGACCAACAAGGTCTACGGCGACACGCCCAACCGGCTGCCGCTCGAGGACCTCGAGAAGCGGTTCGAGCTGCCCGAGGGCCACCGCTACCACGGCGGCATCGACACCTCGATGTCGATCGACTCCTCGACCCACTCGCTGTTCGGCGTCTCCAAGGCGGCCGCGGACCTGCTGGTGCAGGAGTACGGCCGCTACTTCGAGATGCCGACCGTCTGCTTCCGCGGCGGCTGCCTGACCGGGCCCCAGCACGCCGGGGCGAAGCTGCACGGCTTCCTCGCCTACCTGATGAAGTGCACCGTCACCGGCACCCCGTACACCGTCTTCGGCTACGCCGGCAAGCAGGTCCGTGACAACATCCACAGCGCCGACCTGATCGCCGCCTTCGACGCCTATCGCCGTGCGCCCCGCCCCGCCGCCGTCTACAACATCGGCGGCGGCCGGTTCAGCAACTGCTCGATGCTGGAGGCGATCGAGATCTGCGAGCGGGTCGCCGGCCGCGAGCTGAGCTGGGAGATGGGCGAGGAGCCGCGGATCGGCGACCACCGCTGGTGGATCTCCGACGTCGCCCCGTTCGAGGCCGACTATCCGGACTGGAAGCTGCGCTACGGGGTCGAGGACATCCTGCGCGAGATGCATGCGCAGAACATCGAGCGTTGGACGGCGAGCCCGGCGTGAAGCTCTCCGTCGTCATCCCCGCCCAGAACGAGGAGGGCTCGGTCGGCGGCACCGTCGAGGGGATCGCGACCGTGCTCGAGCGCGAGTCGATCGACTACGAGATCCTCGTCGTCGACGACGGCAGCAGCGACTCGACCGCGGCCGTGGTCGCGGCGATCGGCGAGCGCAACCCGCGCGTGCGCTGCGAGCCCTCGCACTACGAAAAGGGCTTCGGCATGGCGATCCGGGCCGGGCTCGACCTGTTCGAGGGCGACGCGGTCGTGATCGCGATGGCCGACGCCTCCGACGACCCCGAGGACGTCGCCCGCTACCAGCGGCTGCTCGAGGCGGGCGCCGACTGCGCCTTCGGCTCGCGCTTCATGGCGGGCGCCCACGTGCACGACTACCCACGGCTGAAGCTGACGATCAACCGGCTCGCCAACTGGTTCATCCGGATCCTCTTCCGCCACCACTACAACGACACGACCAACGCCTTCAAGGGCTACCGGCGCGAGGCGATCGAGACGATCCAGCCGCTGCTCTCCAAGCACTTCAACCTGACCGTCGAGATGCCGCTGAAGGCGATCGTGCGCGGTCACAGCTACGAGGTGATCCCGACCGACTGGACCAACCGCACCAGCGGCGAGGCGAAGCTGGCGATGAAAGAGATGGGCAGCCGCTACCTCTTCATCGTCCTCTACGTCTGGCTCGAGCACACGCTCAGCCGCGGCGACTACCGGCTGACCTGAGCGCGCCGCGGCAGCAACCGCCGCCGCGCCCAGGCGAAGTGGGCTTTGAGGCGTGGGTTGCCGAGGTGGAGGTTGGGATTGCCGAAGGGGTCAGGAGCGGCGAAGTCGCGCCAGCGCTCGCTGAGCCGGTTGAACTCCCATTCCTCGACCTTCGCCTTGCGGGTCGAGGACTCGAAGTGGAAGAGGATCAGGTCGGGGTCGTAGACGATGCGCTTGCCGGCGGCGTGGGCCTTGAGGCAGTAGTCGACGTCGTTGAAGTTGACCGGGAACTCGTCGGTGAGGCCGCCGAGCTCTTCGAACAGCCCGCGCCGGGTCATCAGGCAGGCGCCGGTGACCGCGAGGCAGTTGCGGGCGATCAGGACGGCGTTCATGTAGCCGCGGAAGTCGCCGGCGAAGCCGTAGTAGAGATGGCCCGGCAGGCCGCCTTCGAAGCTGACGCCGACGTGCTGCAGGCGGGTGTCGCCCCAGACCAGCCGCCCGCCGACCGCCCCGACCCCCTCCTGGCTCGAGTACATCACCATGCGCTCGAGCCAGTCCGGGGTGGTCACCTCGATGTCGTCGTTGAGCAGCAGCAGGTGCTCGCCGGCGCTGTGCACGGCGCCGAGGTTGACCTTGGCCGAGAAGTCGAACTCGCCCTCGAAGGGCACCAGCCGCAGTCGCTCGCCGGCGATCTCGCGCAGCCGCTCGCCGATCGCCGGGTCGAAGGATTCGCTCGTGACGCAGACAATCTCGTAGTTCTCGTAGGTCGAGCGCTCGACGATGCTGCGCACGCAGTTCTCGACCAGCACCACCGGCTCGAAGCGCACGTCGCGCACCTGACCCGCGGTCGGGATCACGATGCTGACCAGGGGCTGCTCGGCGAGCTTCGGCTTGAGGTGCAGGACGCCGGGGTCGGCGGCGTCCATCTCGACCTCGGCCGCCAGCGCGATCCGGTCGCAGTGCGCCTGCACGGCCCGCGCCCCGGCTTCGAAGGCCCACGGCTTGGCGGCGGCGGCGGAGGCGGCGGACGTATCGAGCAGGCGCCAGTGGTAGAGCACCCGCGGCACGTGCGCGACCGCCCGCGCCCGCTCGGTCACCTTCAGCACCAGGTCCCAGTCCTGGGCGCCCTCGAAGGCGGCGTCGAAGCCGCCGACCTGCTCGACCAGGGCGCGGCGCAGGACGCTGAGGTGGCAGGTGTACATCTGCGTGCGCATCCGCTCCGGCGACCAGTCGGGCTTGAAGAAGGGGCTCGAGTGCCGCCCGCGCAGGTCGATCTTGTCCTCGTCGGTGTAGACGTAGTCGACTTCCGGGGTGCGCTCGATCGCCTCCGAGACGTGGGCGAGCGCGTCGCGGTGCAGCTCGTCGTCGTGGTCGAGCAGGACTACGAACTCGCCCTGCGCCATCGCCAGCGCGTCGTTGGAGGCGGCGACGATGCCGGCGTTGACCTCGCGGTAGCCGACGCGGACGCGGGGGTCGGCGGCGGCGCGATCGAGGATCTGGCGCACGTGTGGGGCACGCGAGCCGTCGTCGACCAGGCACAGCTCCCAGTCGGCGAAGCTCTGGCGGCGCACCGAGCGCAGCATCTTGCGCAGCACCTCGGGCGCGGTCTCGTGGACGGGGGTGACGATCGAGAAGCGCGGCGCGGGCAAGAGGGCCTAGCCGTGCTGGCGCTGGAGCATGCGCAGGGCGGTTCCGATCAGGCGGCCGAGGCCGGACAGCCGGGCTTCGAACCGCGCAGCGGCGCTCGCGACCCGCGCCGAGCGGTCGTCGAGCTCGGCGAGGCGGCCCTTGGCGGCGCCCAGCTCGGCGTCCTTGCGGATCAGCAGATCGCGCAGCCGGAGGATCTCCCGCCGCAGCTCGGCATTACTCTGCTCGGCCGATGAGCGAGGATCCGTCGACGTTGCCTGCTCGGACATCCGGGCTGCAGTCTAGCCGTGTTCAGTGGCTGATCCCGCTCGGCGTGATCTTCGGGCTGCTGATCCCATCGCTGTTCAGCGATGGGACCTTCTCGAGCGACTGGGGCAACCACCTCTGGCTGATCTTCGCGCAGGGGGAGATCCTGGGTGCTCTGGGCGAGCCGAGCTACTTCTTGCAATCGAGCCTCGGCGTCTTCTACCCCTACTACGCCTTCTACGGCGGCAGCTTCTACACCGTCGCCGGCTTCGTCTCCTGGCTATTCGGCGCCGAGGCCGCGGCGATCGCCGCCTACGCCGGCGCGCTCGCCGCCACCTACCTCGGCTGGACCTGGATCGCCCGCCAGCTCGGCGTCGCCGGCTGGCAGTCGCAGCTGCCGGGCTGCATCGCCGTCACCGCTCCACTTGCGGTCACGAATCTCTACGGTCGCGGCGACATCCCCGAAGTGGTCGCGACCGGGATGATCCCGCTGGTCCTCGCCGCCGGCCTGAGCATCTTCAGGGAGCGACGCGTCCGTCTCTCATCCGCGGCCGTATACGTAGTCGGCATCGTCTTTCTCACCGGCACTCACACCCTGACCCTCGTCTGGGCGGCCTTCTTTCTCGCCGTCGTCACCGCGCTGCTGGTCGCCTGCTATTGGCGCGAGGCCCGCGCGCGCCTGCGGCGTGGCCTCGCGGTCGCCGGCCTGACCGCGCTCGGGGCCGGCATCAACGCCTGGATCCTCGCGCCGCTCGTCGTCCTGCACACGCGCCTGCTCGAACAGGACCCGGACCCGATCGGCATGACCGCATACACCGATCCCGAGCAGCTGTTCAGCATCCTCCGCAACACGCCCGATCCCTCGCTGCTGGTGCCCAAAGCCGACGTCAACGCGCAGCTGCCGGTTCTTGCCCTGCTCTGGGCCTTGATCTGCGGGGCCGCGTATTGGCGTTTCCTCTCCACCGCCGGGAAGAAGCTGGCGGTCGGGCTGCTCGCCTTCGGCGGCGCCCTGTTGCTGCTCGTGCTCTCACCGAGCCTGATCTCGGAGCTGCCACGGCTGCTGCAGTTCATCCAGTTCCCCTACCGGATCCTCACCTACGTCGATATCTGCCTGGCCGGGCTTGTCACGCTCGCGCTGGCGGCGATGCAGCGGGACCGCTCGAGCGCACGGGTGCCGGTGGCTGTCCTGGCCGCGATCGCCGCCCTCAGCTTCGGCCTCTCGATCGAGCAGAACGCGTCGGTGCGCTCCTGGCTGCCGGACCGCAAGTACGTGCTCGGCTCGGCCGTGCTGCCGCCGGTGACCTGGTACGCGCCGCGGCAGTTCG
>DASTVL010000234.1:0-6039 GCA_035759115.1 Solirubrobacterales bacterium
TCGAGACCAGCTGCGGCGACTTCGAGATCGCCCTCGACGCGCAGCGGGCGCCGAAGACGGTCAACTCCTTCGTCTTCCTCGCCGAAGAAGGCTTCTACGACGGCCTCGGTTTCCACCGTGTCGCGCCGGGCTTCGTGATCCAGGGCGGCGACCCGCTCGGCAACGGCACCGGCGGCCCCGGCTACAGCGTCGACGAGGACCCGCCCGCGAACCTCGCCTACACGAAAGGCGTCGTCGCGATGGCGAAGAGCTCGGCCGAGCCGCCCGGTCGCTCCGGCAGCCAGTTCTTCGTCGTGCTCAACGCCGACGCCGGCCTGCCGCCCGAATACGCCCTGGTCGGCAGGGTCGACGAGGGCTTCGACGTGGTCGAACGGATCGGCGACCTCGGCACCCCGGCGGAAGAACCGAAACAGACCGTGCTGATCGAAGAGCTCTCGATCGAACGGGGCTAGGCGGGCGCGAAGAACTCGCGCGCGCGGGCGGCGACCAGCTCCGGCATCTCGTCGGCGATGAAGTGGCCGCAGTCCTCGACCAGCTCGATCTCCATCGCGTCGGCGTGGCGCTCGTGCCCGGCGAGCAGCTCCGGCCGCAGGGCCGGGTCGTCGACGCCGAAGACGACCCGGGTCGGGACGGTGAGGCGGGATTCCGAGTAACGGCCACGCACGATCGGCAAGAGCTCCTTGAGCTGGAAGGTGCGGTACATCTGCACGGCGGCGCGGGCGCGATCGGGCTCGGTCAGCTTCTCGGTGAAGATGCGCAGGGTCTCGGGGTCCCAGACGTCGCGCTGGGTCGCGGCGGAGAAGAAGGCCTTGGGGATGATGCTGCCGCGGCGATGCAGCTCGTAGCCGAGCAGCGGCATCGCGATCGCGACCTGGTAGTTGAAGCGCCAGGCGTAGGGGAGCGTCTTGCGCAGGCTGCCCGGCCAGGGGTGCAGGATGTTGAGCGCGAGGTAGCGCTCGAAGCGCTGCGGCGCCTTGAGCCCGAGCAGGAAGCCGATCCAGCCGCCCCAGTCGTGGCCGACGAGCTTCACCCGCTCGAGCCCGAGCGCGTCGAGCAGGGCGAGCACGTCGTCGGCGAGGTTCTCCTTCTCGTAGCCGCGGCGGGGCGCGCCGGACCAGCCGAAGCCGCGCAGGTCGGGGGCGATCACGCGGTGGCGATCGGCCAGCGCCGGCATCAGGTGGCGCCACTCGTACCAGTGCTGCGGCCAGCCGTGCAGGCAGAGCACGACGTCCTCGCCCGAGCCGGCTTCGGCGACGTGGAAATCGAGCCCGCGCGCCCGCACCCAGCGGTGGCTGACCCCGTCGACGTAAGGCAGCTCGTCGCCCATCGGGCACAACCTACCTACGTCGCTGCACTACTCTCCCCTTCATGGCCAAGGTCGACGTGGGCGACGCGGCACCGGACTTCGAGCTGCCGGGCACCGGCGGCAAGACCTACAAGCTCTCCGAGCTGCGCGGAACGAACGTCGTGCTCGCCTTCTACCCGGGTGACGACACCCGCGTCTGCACGGCGCAGTTCTGCTCCTACCGCGACAAGGGCGACCGGCTCGACCAGCTCGACGCCGAGGTTCTGGGGATCTCGCCGCAGTCGGTCGATTCGCACGAGCGCTGGGCCCAGGAGCAGAGCCTCAACGTGCCGCTGCTCGCCGACCGGGACCTTGCTGTCAGCAAGAGCTACGGCGTCGTCGGCTGGGCCGGCCCGCTGGGCAAGCTGGCGGGCCTCGAGGGGGTGGAGGGAGGTCGTTACGTGATGCGGTCGATCTTCGTCGTCGATGCCGAGGGCATCGTCCGCCACAGGCATGTGTCGAGGACCGGCGCGAGGTTCCAGACGGTCGGCGACATCGAAGAGGCCGTCGCGGCGATCGCTTGACTCCGCCCGAGGCGCGGCAGTTCAGCGCCGGGGGCGATCCGGCGCTACGCGGCGAGATCGCGGGGGAGGGACCGCCGATCGTCCTCTGCCACGGCCTGACCGCGACCCGCGACTCGGTCGTGCACGGCTCGCGGGCGCTGAAGCGGGCCGGACACGCGGTCGTCACCTACGACGCGCGCGGGCACGGCGAGTCCGACCCGGCCCCGGACGGGCAGGGTTATGGATACCCGCAGCTGACCGACGACCTCGAGCGCGTCGTCGCCGCGACGGCGGGGGAGGGGCGGTTCCTGCTCGGCGGCCACTCGATGGGCGCCCACACTGCGGTCGCCTACGCGCTGAGGCGCCCTGAGCGCCTGCGCGGCCTGGTCGTCATCGGCCCGACCTACGAGGGTCCGCTCAGTTCCGCCCAGGAGGCCTACTGGGACGGTCTCGCGGATGCGCTGGAGAGTGAGGGTATCGACGGCTTCGTCGACTACATCGACCGCGAGGGGCAGACCGACCCGGACTGGCGCGACTCGGTGCTGCGCTTCATCCGCGAGCGGATGCTGCGCCACCGGCATCTCGAGGCGATCGTGCAGGCGCTGCGCGAGGCGCCGCGTTCGCGGCCGTTCGGGGCGCTGGAGGAGCTGGAGGGCCTGCCGGTGCCGACCTTGGTCGTCGCCAGCCACGACGCCGCCGACCCCGGCCACCCACGCCACGTCGCCGAGGCCTACGCCGAGCGGCTGCCGCTGGCGCAGCTGGCGGGCGAGGAGGAGGGGGAATCGCCGCTGGCCTGGCAGGGCGGCAGGCTCTCGCGCGCTATCGCCGCCTTCGACGCCGGGCTCGACGACTCGTAAGAATGTAGCTGTGCCAGGGAGCGAGGGAACGCCCGACGAGGGCCACGCGATCCACTACTCGGCGGTCCAGCCCGAGACCCCGATCTACAGCTCCGACGGGGTCGAGGTCGGGCACGTGCGCGAGGTCCTCGACAACCACCGCGAGCACATCTTCGACGGGCTGGTCTTCGAGGACAGGCAGGGCGAGCTGCGCTTCATCGACGCACCCGAGGTGGCGCGCACGGCGGAGCGGGCGGTGACGCTGGCGATCGACGCCGAGCGGGCGCGGCAGCTCGGCCCGCCCGAGCGGGGCCACCCGAAGTTCGCCCCGAACCTGCGCGCCGGCCGGCTCGGCCGCCTCTTCGGCGGCGGCTGGAAGCGCCACTAGCGCTTAAGGCTGCGCAAAGGCGGAATCCGTAGTCTCCGCCGCATGCAGGCGCCGGCAGAGGGGACGCTACGGAAGATCGCGGTGTTCGCCGCGACCTTCGGCATCGGGGTCGCCACCTACATCGCGATCGCCGAGGCCGGCGGCGGCTCGCCCGTCTGCGTCGCCGGCGGCAGCGGCTGCCAGACGGTCGCCGAAAGCTCCTGGTCGCACCTGCTCGGCGTCAACATCGCCGTCTTCGGCATCGTCGGCTACGTCCTGTTGCTGGCGGCGGCGCTGCTGCGCGGCGACGGGGCGCGGATGGCGGGCTTCGGGATCGCCCTCGGCGGCTTCGGCTACAGCCTCTTCCTCACCTACCTCGAGATCTTCAAGATCGAAGCGATCTGCCAGTGGTGCGTGGCGAGCGCCGTGCTGATGACGCTGCTCTTCGGCTTGAATGCGGTCCGTATGGTCAGCTACGTCGGGAGACCGGCATGAGCGGCAAGAGCTCCAGGGAGGCGCGACGGGAAGAACGGCTGCAGGCCGAAAGCCAGGGCGAGGGCGACGAGCGCCGCAGGCGCCTGCTGCAGATCGGCAGCGCCGCGGTCTTCCTCGTCATCGTCGCGGTCGCGATCGCGGTTGTCATAACCCAGAGCAGCTCCGACGGCGGCGACACCGAACTCGAGGGTGTCGCGTCGGTCAAGGGCGATCTGCAGGGGATTTCGCAGGACGGCCTGACGCTGGGCGAGAAGAGCGCCGAGGTGACGCTGTTCGAGTTCGGCGACCTGCAGTGCCCGGTCTGCAAGAGCTACGCCGAAGGGATCGTGCCCGAAGTGATCGAGTCGAAGGTGCGCAGCGGCGAAGCGAAGATCGAGTTCCGCAACTTCGCGATCCTGGGCGACGAATCGGTGACCGCCGGCGCCGCGGCGCTCGCCGCCGGCCAGCAGGGCCGCGGCTGGGACTTCATCGAGCTCTTCTACGAGAACCAGGGCATCGAGGCCTCTGGCTATGTCACCGACGATTTCCTCACCGAAGTCGCCAGGGGCGCCGGCGTGCCCGACATAGCGCGCTGGAACAAGGACCGCAACGACCAGGCGGGCGCGTTGCGCGAGGTGCAGCGCACGAGCGAAGAAGCGCAGCGGCTCGGCCTGACCGGGACGCCGTCGTTCGTCGTCGCCGGCCCCGGCAGCGACGGGATGGAAGTGCTCGGCACCCCCGGCGACGCCGGCACGCTCGAACGCGCGATCGAAGAAGCCTCCTGAGTCTTCAAGCCCGAGTTGACATAACCACCATTATCGTGCGTTGAGTTCAGCGAGGCCGCCGATATGGATGCGTTTGGGGGCCCAGCGACCCCCAAAACGCTCACTGGAGGCTTGCCCGGCCCCAGGCCAGCGGCTTGGTGATCGGTGGGGACTTGGGCAGCTCGCCGCGTTGCAGCTCGTCGAGGGTGAGCGGCGAGGACTCGATGTCGGCGACGGTGTCGCGGTTGCAGTGGCAGCCGTCAGCGAAGAACTTCCAGGGCGTCTCGAGGCGGTCCTGCCAGCGTGCGGTTCCGGGCTGCTCGGCGCGCACGTGCTCGAGGAAGAGCAGCTGGCCGCCCGGTTTTAGGACGCGTGCGGCCTCGGCCAGCGCCGCGGGCGGATCGGGAACCGTGCAGAGCACCAGCGTGAAGACGGCGGTGTCGAAGCTGTCGTCCTCGAAGGGCAGCCCTTCGGCGCCTGCTTCGACCAGCTCGACTCCCGAGCCCGACTCGGCGAGCTTCTGGCGCAGGCGCTTGGTCATGTGCGGGTCGGGCTCGGCCATGACCACCTCGGTCCCGGGGGGAAACAGGCCGAGGTTGGCGCCCGTCCCGGCCCCGATGTCGATCGTGCGACCGATTGCGGCCGAGAGCACCTCACGACGCCGCTCCCGCAGCCCCGCCTCTTCGCTGCCCTTCAGCAGCGCGTCGTAGAAGGACGAGAACGCCCGCCCCCAGGTGGCGTCGTAGATCCGGCCCATCAGGCCGCTTTCTGCTTCTCCGGCGCGGATTCCTCCGCCTTGCTCTGCGCGGCGCGCTCCTCGTAGGCGTGGCGGGCGCTGTGGTCGACTTCGGTCATCAGCTTGTCGACCTTCATCAGGCGGCCCAGCGCCTCACGCCAGGGGCGCGGCATCAGCGCGACGAGCTTGAACAGGACCCCGTTCTCGCGTGGCACCCAGACGTCGAAGCGCGGCACTTCGAGTGCGTCGACGATCTCGTCGGCGACGTCGGAGGCCTCGACCGGTTTGATCATCTTCTGGCCGACGCCGGAGGTGAGCTCGGTGTTGACCACGGTCGGCATCACGCAGGCGATCTCGATGCCGCTGCCGCGCAGCTCGGCCCGCACCGCCTCGCTGACCCCGACCACGGCGTGCTTGGTGCCCGAGTAGGTGGCGATGCCGGGGAAACCGCCTTTGCCCGCCTGCGAGGCGAGGTTGACGATCTGGCCGGCGCCGCGCGGTCGCATCCGCTCGATCGCCAGCTGCATGCCGACGATCACCCCGTAGACGTTGATGTCGAGCTGGCGCTTGATCGAGTCGTCGGGCTCGTCGGCAAACGGAGTCACGGGCATGATCCCGGCGTTGTTGACGACTACGTCGAGCGGGCCGAGCTGGCGCTCGGCCTCGTCGAGGAAGGCGGCGAAGGAGTCGCGGTCGGTGACGTCGAGCGCGACGGCGATCGTGCCGCCGCCCAGCTCCGCCGCGGTCCGCTCGGCGAGCGCCAGGTCGAGGTCGCCTAGCGCGACGCGACAGCCCTTGCGGACCAGCGCCGTCGCCGTCGCCTTGCCGATCCCCCGGGCTCCACCGGTGATCGCCACGACCTTGCCGCTGAGTGAGCGTCGCTGCTTCGCCATGCCGGTCCTCCTCCTCCGGGGCCGCTAGGCCGCCGGCTTGTAGACGGTGACCACGGCGGCGCCGCCGAGGCCGATGTTGTGCTGCAGCGCGGTCTTGGCGCCGTCGACCTGTCGCTTGTCG
>DASTVL010000235.1:0-12677 GCA_035759115.1 Solirubrobacterales bacterium
TGCTCCGCGGCACGTGCGGAATGTCGTGCCATCCGCTCGTCCTGGGCGTTGCGCAGTTCGCCATCGGGCTCACGGCGAGTCCAGGTGCCGTCGGAGCCGAGCTCCCAGGAGCTGGAGTTGTCAGCCAGGCAGCGCTCGAGCACGTCGAGCATCTCGGCCTTCAGGGCCGCGTCCTCGACCGGCGTCACCAGCTCGACCCGGCTGTCGAGGTTGCGGGGCATCAGGTCGGCGGACCCCATCAGAACCCTGGTCTCCTCGCCGCGGCGGAAGGCGTAGATCCGCGAGTGCTCGAGGACGCGGCCGACGACCGAGCGCACCGTGATGTTCTCCGAGACCCCCTCGACCTCGGGCCGCAGGCAGCAGATCCCGCGCACGTTGAGGTCGATCCGCACCCCCGCCCGCGAGGCCTCGTACAACGCCTGAATGCAGCGAGCGTCGACCAGGGCGTTCATCTTCAGCGCGATCCGCGTCTCCTCTCCCGCCTTCTGCGCCTCGGCGGTGCGCTCGATCTCGGCGACGATCTGGTCACGCATCGTCGTCGGCGAGACCAGCACCTTGCGGTACTCGGCCGGGCGACCGTAGCCGGTGAGGAAGTTGAACATCTCGGCGACGTCCGCGCCGATGTCGGGATCGGCGGTGAAGAGGCCGAAGTCGGTGTAGAGGCGGGCCGTGGTCGGGTTGTAGTTGCCGGTGCCGATGTGGACGTACTCGCGCACGCGGTCGCCCTCGCGGCGGGCGACGAGGATCGCCTTCACGTGCGTCTTCAGCCCGGGGATGCCGTAGACGACGTGGACCCCGGCCTCCTCCATCGACTTCGCCCAGTGGATGTTGGCCTCCTCGTCGAAGCGCGCTTTCAACTCGACCATGCAGACCGCCTGCTTGCCGCGTTCGGAGGCCCGGATCAGCGCCGGCACCAGCGGCGAGTCGTCGCTGGTCCGGTAGACCGTCTGCTTGATCGCGAGCACGTCGGGGTCGGCGACGGCCTGGACGACGAAGCGCTCGACCGAGCTGGCGAAGGAGTCATAGGGATGGTGGACGAGGATGTCGCCCTGGCGGATCGCCGCGAACATGTCGACGGGCTCGTCCTCCTCGCCCTGCAGGCGCGGCTGCGTGACCGGCGACCAGGGCTCGTAGCGCAGCTCCGGGTGGGCCCCGGCGGCGTCGACCACGTCGCCGAGGTCGGCGAGGTCGATCAGCCCGTCGACGTCGTAGACCTCGCGGTCTTCGAGCTTCAGCGCGTCGATCAGCTGTTCGCGCAGCTTCGGGTTCATCCCGGCCGCGACCTCAAGCCGCACGACCTCGCCGAAGCGGCGCCGACGCAGCTCGTCCTGGACGGCCTGCAGCAGATCGTCGGCCTCGTCGGAGATCGTGAAGTCGGCGTCGCGGGTGACCCGGAAGTAGCCGTGGTCGACGACCTCGGCGCCGGGGAAGAGTGCATCGAGGTTGCCCGCGATCGCCTCCTCCAGCGGGACGAAGACCTCGCCCCGCTCACCGATCCGCAGGAAGCGGCCGAGCAGCTCCTTCGGCACCTTGACCCGGGCGATGATCTCGGTGCCGCTGTCGGGATCGCGCAGCAGCACGCCGAGGCTGAGCGAGAGGTTCGAGATGTAGGGGAAGGGCCGGCCGAGCCCGACGACCAGCGGCGTCAGCGCCGGGAAGACCTGCTCGCGGAAGCGGGTGTCGATTTCGCGACGCTGCTCATCGCTCGCCGTCTGCAGCGAGACGAGGCGGATGCCGTGCTCCTCCAGAGCCGGGCGCAGGGCGCCGTTGAAGCAGGTGTGCAGACGGGCGTCGAGCTCCAGCACTCGCGCCTGGATCGCGTCGATCTGCTCGCTCGGAGCGAGGTCGTCGGGGCCGCGCGCGTCGATCCCGGCGTCGAGCTGGTCGAACAGGCCGGCGACCCGGACCATGAAGAACTCGTCGAGGTTGTTGGCGTAGATCGCGCAGAAGCGGACCCGCTCCAGCAGCGGCGCCTCGGCGTCTTCGGCCAGCTCGAGCACACGCTGGTTGAAGTCGAGCCAGGAGAGCTCGCGGTTGAAGTACAGGGCCGGATCTTCGATCGGCCAATCGTACTGGCGCACCGGCCCCCGTCCTCCCCGCCTCAGGCGGCCCGGGAAGGAGCTTGCCCGGGTGCCGCGGACGGCTCGGCGAGCGCCCGCCGCCAGCCGACGGCGAGCTGCTCCAGCGCCCGCTCCCAGGAGTGGGCGGCGGCCTTGGCGACCGCCCCCGCGCCGAGCCGGTCGCGCAGGCCGGGCGAGTAGGCGAGCTGCAGCACCGCGCCGGCGAGGTGGTCGGCGTCGGGGCGGCAGAGGATGCCCGTGCTGCGGTTCTCGATCAGCGCCGCCGGGCCGCCTTCGCCGACCGCGACCACCGGCAGCCCGCTCGCCCCCGCCTCGAGCACGACCTGGCCGTAGGTGTCGGTCTGCGAGCAGAAGAGGAAGAGGTCGGCGCTGGCGTAGGCGCGGGAGAGCTGCTCGCCCTCGAGCCAGCCGAGGAAGGTGGCGCGGCCGCCGAGCCGGTCGCGCAGCTCGGCCTCCTCCGGCCCGCCGCCGGCGAGCAGCAGGTGCAGGCGCGGATCGACCTTGTTGGCGCGCAGAAAGGCGTCGGCGAGCAGGTCGACCCCCTTCTCGCGCGAGAGCCGGCCCGCGTAGAGGACCTTGAGCTCGCCGGGATAGGCGTCGCGGTCGGCCCACAGCGGCGAGAAGCGCGAGAGGTCGACGCCGCGCTCCCAGCGGTCGATCCGGTCGCCGTCGGCGCCGAGGCCGAGCAGTGAGCGGTCCGCCGCCGGGCTCGGCGAGAGCACCCGCGAGGGCGCCCGGTAGAAGGCGCCGAGGGCGACGCGCGAGGCCGCCTCGAGGCCGCCGTCGCCGCTGCGCAGGCCGGCGTAGGCGGCGAGCTCGGTGTGGTAGCTGCCGACCAGCGGCGTGCCGGAGACGCGGCTGAGCAGCGCCGCCGCGATCCCGGCCGGGCCGGGGGCGGTGACGTGGACCAGGTCGTAGCGCCCCTCGGCGAGGGTCTCCGCGAGGTCGGGCAGCCCGGGGACGCCCAGCGTCATGCCCTCATAGAAGGGGACGTGCAGCGCCGTCGCCGCCGGCAGCCGGCGGTCGACCCCGGGGTCGGTGCCGACGACCTCGACCTCGAAGCCGGGCACGCCGCGCTCGCGGATCTGCTCGATCGTGTGGGTGACGCCGTGCATCGCCTCGATCCCGTCGGCGATCAGCGCCACCCGCGGCCGCTCGCCGCCGCGGCCGGCGAGCTTCGCCTTCTCGGCGCCGAGGAAGACGGTCGGCGGTGCGTAGGGGATCGCCGGCAGCAGCGCCTCGAAGAGGCCGCCGATCGCGGCGCCGGCGTCGCCGCGCGCCACCGCCCCGACGCCGTCGCCGACCGCGGTGCGCAGGCGGCGGTCGTGGACCCGGCGGGCGCGGCGGTAGAGGTCGGCGTGGGAGAAGTCCGCGGACTGCAACTGGTCGATCAGCTCGCGTCCGCGCGCTTCGATCCCGATCGAGCCGAGCCAGGCGTCGAGCAGGGCGCGGGCGTCGTCCGGCCCGATGTCGGCGGCGACAGCGCCCTCGCGCGCGACGCCCTGGCCGACCACCCGCTGGGCGATCTTCAGCACCGCCGCCGGGTCCGGCGCCTGCTGCGCCCGACGTGCCGCCTCTGGGGAGCCCATACGGGCCTCCGAGGGGCGGCACGTCAGATCGTCGAGGGCCAGGGCCCGGGTGGCGAGGGCCAGCGCGGCGTGGGCCCACTTGGCGGCGCTGCCCTGCTCGCCGCCGGGCTCGGCCTCGCCGGCGCGCAGCGCGGCGAGAAACTCTTCCGGCGTGGACGCGGCCGGACCGGCGGTCCAGGTGCGGCCGATGTCGACGCCGGCGTGGTCGTCGGAGCCGCCGATCCCGGTGCTGCCGTGGGTCTCGACGTAGATCACGGCGGGCATGTTGAGCTCCGCCGCGCGCGAGCCGTTGCGCACCTCCCAGACCGGGAAGAGCTCGGCGAGGCGGCGGCGGTGGCGCCGGGTCAGCGGCGCCGCGACGTTGTAGAACGGATGCGCCAGGGCGCAGGCGATCTCGTGCTCGTGAAGGTAGGCGGCGCAGGCCTCTATGTCGCCGGCGTGTGCCTGCAGCCACTCGTGGTCTCCGGGAGTGATCCCGTAACAGAGGACGTGAACCGCCTGGGGCTCGCCGGCGAAGCGGGCGGTCAGCTCCTCGGAGACGAAGCAGTCGGGACGGTCGGCGAGCTCGAGGCAACCGTCGATCGTGTCGTGGTCGGTGATCGTGACGAAGTCCATCCCCCGCTGCCTGGCGAGCTCGTAGACCTCCTGCGGGGGCGTCGCGCACTCGGGCAGCCCGAGCGAGCGTTGGACCCCGAGCCGGGAGAGCTGCGAAGCGGTGGAGTGACAGTGCATGTCAACGCGGAAAGTCATCGATGCCTTCCTCTCTATCTGTCGATCGGTACACCCCAGATTCGCCCCTGAGCAGGGAAAACGTGTGAACCGTCGGGAAAGAACCGGTGAAGATCCGGTGATCGCCCCCCGGCCGGGCGCTAGTAGATCGCCTAGGCGGCGAGGCGCTCGGGCGAGGAGCCGTTGGCGCTGCCGTTCAACAGGTCGAGCACGACGCCCTCGCGCAGGCCGCCCTTGCCGATCTGCAGCGGCTGGCCGAGCAGCTCGGAGAGCTTCTCGAGCAGCAGCACGCCGGTGGCGAGGATGCGCACGCGGCGCGGATCGAGCTCGAAGCGGCGGGCGACGTCGGCGGCGGGGTCGCCGCAGAGCACGCGGATGCCGCGCTCGAGCGTCTCGTATTCGAGCACGGCGCCGACCAGCCGGCGCAGCGAGGTGGCGCTGCCGCCGACAGCGACGGCCTGCGTCGGCTGCTCGATCTCGACCCCGGCGAAGAGGTCCTCGATGCGGTCGCGGATCTTGCGGATCTCCGCCGGCGAGGGCGGGTCGGAGGCGATCAGCTCGTCGGCGAGCAGGCCGGAGCCGACCCGCCAGGAACGGACCTCGCCGACGCCGCCCGGCACGGTGCCGAGGATGACCTCGGTCGAGCCGCCGCCGACGTCGACGACGCCGATCAGGCCGTCGACCGGGTGGCCGAGGGTCTTGGTCGCGCCGAGAAACGAGAGCCTCCCCTCCTCTTGCTCGCTGAGGATGTCGACCGGTACCCCCGACTCGGCCTCGATCGCGCTCGCCACCGCGGCGCCGTTGCCGGCCTCGCGGATCGCCGCGGTCGCCACGGCGCGGATCGTCTCCGCGCCGAGCTCGCGCGCCAGTCGCACCTGGGTGGCGACGACCCCGGCGACCTCCTCGGCCTTCTCCGCCGGGATCTCCCCCGAATCGGCCACAGCCTTGTTGATCCGCGTATACGCCCGCTGCTCCATGGCCTTCTTCAACTGCCCATCGCGCGGCTCGGCCACGAGAAGTCGCGTCGTATTGGACCCAATATCTATCGCCGCACAAAGCATCCGGACTCGCTCCACATGTTCCCAGGCACGTCGGATCTCATGCACCGCGGTAGGGCCGGCGGGGGTTGCCCTGGAGTGCCTCCCCCGGCACCGCGGAGTGACCGGAGCCGCGAAGCGGCACCTCATTACACCCGCCCAAAGGGCGGGTGTTAGGCACCTCCGGGGCAACCCCCGCCGGCCCTACTCACTGGGATGCGACGCGTCCTCGAACTCGCGAAAGAGCCCGGTGACGACGAAGGCGACCTGCTCGCCGATGTCCACCGCGTTGTCGCCGATCCGCTCGATCGCCCGCGCCGCCAGCAGCATCGTCATCGCCCACTCGCGCCGGTCGGGGTCGTCGCCGATCTCCAGCGCCAGGCCGAAGCACTCGCGGTTGAGGTTGTCGACGACGTCGTCGAGGCGGACCAGGTCGCGCGCCATCTCGACGTTGCGCTCCTCGAAGGCCCGCTTCGACTGGCTGATCAGCGTGCGGGCCTGCTTGCCCATGGCCAGGATCAGCCGGATCATCTCCTCGTCGGCCGGCGGCTCGTTGCCGGTCAGCGGGATCATCTTGCAGATGTTCACGCACTGGTCGCCCATCCGCTCGACGTTCTTGAGGATGTGCAGGAGGGCGGAGATCAGCCGCAGATCGGTCGCCACCGGCGACTGCGTCGCCAGCAGCGCGATCAGGCTCTGGTGCACCTCGAGGTAGCGGCCGTCGATGCGGTCGTCGTCGGCGATCACCAGCTGGGCCAGCTCGACGTCCTGCTGCTCGACCGCTTCCAGGGTACGGCCGAGCGCGGCGCTGGCGAGGTCGAGCCCGCCGAGGCCGCTGACCTCGAGCTGCGCCAGTTCCTCCTGGTAATGGATCCGCGTTTCCTCGGCCATCACCGCCCTCACCCGACCTTGCCCGAGACGTAGTCCTCGGTGCGCTTGTCGCTCGGGTTGGTGAAGATCTTCTCGGTCTCGTCGTACTCGACCAGCCGACCCCAGCGGTTGTCCTCGTCGGCGTCGAGCTCAACCATCAGGAAGGCCGTGCGGTCGGAGACGCGCGCGGCCTGCTGCATGTTGTGGGTGACGATCACGATCGAGAACTGCTTCTTCAGCTCGATCATCAGATCCTCGATCTTGCCGGTCGAGATCGGGTCCAGCGCCGAGCAGGGCTCGTCCATCAGGATCGTGTCGGGCTGCACGGCGATGCAGCGGGCGATGCAGAGCCGCTGCTGCTGGCCGCCGGAGAGGCCGAAGGCGTTCGCGTCGAGGCGGTCCTTCGCCTCGTCCCAGAGGGCGGCGCCTTTGAGCGCGTTCTCGACCGTCTCGTCGAGGTTCTCCTTGCGGCCGAGGATCCGCGGGCCGAAGGCGATGTTGTCGTAGATCGACTTCGGGAAGGGATTCGGTTTCTGGAAGACCATGCCGATCATCTTGCGCGCCTGGACAGGGTCGACCTTCGATCCGTAGAGGTCCTCTCCGTGGTAGAGCAGGTGGCCTTCGACCGCGGCGCCGGGGATCAGGTCGTTCATCCGGTTGAGGCAGCGCAGCAGGGTGCTCTTGCCGCAGCCCGAGGGACCGATCAGCGCGGTGACGTCGTTGCGGTGGACGTCCATCGAGATCTCTTTGACGGCCGGCACACCGCTGTAGCGGACGCCGACCCCCTTCAGTTCGAAGACCTTCTCGCGCTTGCCGGCCGCGTGCTGCTGGAACTGATCCGGCCGCACGGCGATGCCCGCCCGTGCGGCGGCGTCTTCGCGGCTCTGGCGACCGGTCCCGGCTTTGCTCTCGTCGCGCGCCATCTGCTTGCTCACTCTATTCCCCCTACCATTTCTGCTCGTAACGATTTCGTAGCCAGATCGCGAACGAGTTCATCGCCAGCAGCACGACGAGCATCACGATCACCCCCGCGGCCGCGAGCTCCTGGAACGCCTCCTGGGGCCGCGTCGCGTACTGGAAGATCTGCACCGGCAGCGCCGCGTAGCCGTCTTCGGAGAACGGCGTCGGGTCGAAGGTGACGAAGACCGTGGCCCCGACCAGCAGCAGCGGCGCCGCCTCGCCCAACGCCCGCGAGACCGAGAGGATCACCCCGGTGGCGATCCCGGGTATCGCCGCCGGCAGCACCTGGCTGCGGATCGTCTGCCACTGGGTGGCGCCGAGCGCCAGCGAGCCTTCGCGAATCGAGGAGGGCACGGCGCGGATCGCCTCGCGGCCGGCGATGATCACGACCGGCAGCACCAGCAGCGCCAGGGTCAGCGAGCCGGCGGCGAGGATGAAGCCGAGGTCCAGCGGCCCGCGGACGATGAAGGCGAGGCCGAGGATGCCGTAGATGATCGAGGGCACGGCGGCGAGGTTCTGGATGTTGACCTCGATCACCCGGTTCCACCACTTCGTGCTGTCGGCGTACTCCTCGAGGTAGATCGCCGCGCCGACCCCGACCGGGACGATGAAGAGGATCACGCCGGCGATCAGCTCGAGCGAGCCGATGATCGCCGGGCGGAAGCCGGCGTTCTCGGGATTGATCGTCGAGGGGCCATTGGTGAAGAGGTCGGGGCTGAGCGCCGGGGCGCCCTTGATGAAGGCCTGCGTGAGCAGGGCGACGAGCCCGGCGAGGGCGATCAGGATCGCCAGCAGCAGCAGTCCCGCGAAGGCCGCGTTGAGGATCACGTCGCGGCGCGGCTGGTCCTTCAGCGACGCGGCCACGGTCGCGCGGGCGCCCGCCACCGCCAGGCGGCTGCGCTCGCTCTGGGCGCCGCCGGCCTCCATCACTCGTAGACCTCGCGGAAGCGACGGACGAGGCTGATGCTGATCATGTTCATCGCCAGCGTCATCACGAAGAGCACCGTGCCGACCGCGAAGACCGCTTTGTAGTCGATCGAGCCGGTCGAGATGTCGCCGGTCGCCGTGGTCGCGATGTAGGCGGTCATCGCCTGGATCGATTCGACCGGGTTGAAGGTCAGGTTGGGGGTCGAGCCGGCGGCGAGGACGACGATCATCGTCTCGCCGAGCGCGCGTGAGATCGCCAGCACGATCGAGGCGACGATCCCGGAGAGCGCGGCGGGGAAGACGACCCGGGTCGCCACCTCCATCTTGGTCGCGCCCATCGCGTAGGCGCCCTCGCGCAGCCCGCCCGGGACGGCCGACATCGCGTCCTCGGAGATCGAGGCGATGATCGGGACGATCATCAGGCCGATGCCGAGGCCGGCGGCCAGGGCGAGGAAGGGCTTGCCCACGGCGCCGCCGAGGAACTCACCCGGCCAGAGGGGCTGGATGATCTCGGGGAGAATGAAGCTGACGGCGAAGAAGCCGATCGCGACGGTGGGGATGCCGGCGAGGATCTCGAGGACCGGCTTGATCGTCTTGCGCACCCGCGGCGTCGCGTACTCGCTCAGGTAGATCGCCCCGCCGAGCCCGATCGGGATCGCGAACATCATCGCCCAGAGGGTGACGTTGAGCGTGCCGACGACGATCGCCAGCACGCCGAAGCTGGCCGGTTCGAACTGCGGGGTCCAGTCGGTTCCGAAGAGGAACTCGTCGATCGGGACGATCTCGAAGAACCCGATCGTCGGCCCGACCAGGGAGATCACGATCGCGGTCGTGGTCAGGACCGAGAGGACGCCGCAGAAGGCGAGCAGGCCCTGGATGACCTTCTCGCCGTAACGGGGGCTCGGAGCCCGCAGTCGCCTGGACAACTCGTCCTGCGACCCGGCTCCGGCTCCCTCGTTCACGCGGCTGACTCTCCCTCGGCTATTCGGTCAGCTGGGCGGTCGCGTCCTTGGACGCTTGCAGCTGTTCTTCGGTCAGCGGGATGTAGCCGACCGATTCGGCGATGTTGTTGACGTTGTCGAGGTAGAAGTCGACGAACGCCTTGACCTCATCTTCTTCCAGCGCTGCCGCGCTCGGGTAGATGAAGAGCGGCCGGCTGAGCGGCACGTATTCGTCGTTCTGGGCGGTTTCCGCCGAGGGGGAGACGCAGCCCTTGCCGCCGTCGACTTCGAGCGCCTTCAGGTTGCCTTCGTTTTCCTGGTAGAAGGAGTAGCCGAAGTAGCCGATCCCGCCGGGGGCGCCGGTGACGCCGGTGACGGTGGCGTTGTCGTCCTCGCCCACGTTGTTGTAGTCCTTGCGCGAGGCGCCCTCCTCACCGTTGATTTCTTCGGTGAAGTAGTCGAACGTGCCGGAGTCGGTGCCCGGGCCGAAGAGCTGCAGGTCCTCGCTGAATTCCTCGTCGAGGCCGGGGATTTCGCTCCAGTTGGAGAGCTTCGACTTCGGGCCCCAGACGGCGCCGAGCTGATCGACGGTGAGGCAGTTGACCGGGTTCTCCGGATTGACCACGACGGTCATCGCGTCGGTCGCGACGCGGACCTCCTCGAATTTCACGCCCGCCTCTTCGCAGGCTTCGACCTCGTCGGGCTCGATCGCGCGGGAGGCGTCGGAAATCGAGGTCTCGCCGGCGCAGAACTTCTCGAAGCCGCCGCCGGTGCCGGAGGTGCCGACCGTCACCTTGACGCCTGAGTTTTCCCCTTCGAATTCCTCGGCGATCGCCTCGGAGAGAGGCGCCACCGTGCTCGACCCGTCGATCCGGATCGTGCCCGAGAGGTCGCCGCCACCACCGCCGCTCGATTCGTCGTCGTCTCCACATGCCGCCACTCCAAGTGCCAGGACGGACACTGAGGCGAAGATCATGAGCCATCTAGAGCTGGTCACTCTGTCTCCTTCTCGTTTTTTTCAACTCCGGCTGCCGGCTGCGGCCGGCACTCGGGCCAGACTCTCAGCGACCCAGGGGCAGCTTGTTACCCGCCTGTATCGAGGATGTGAAAAAGATGTGAAAAGCGGAAACAGGCGGTTACGCGGCGGCGAGGCCGTCGGCGACGGGGTCGAGTGCGGCCTCCGCCGATGCGGCCGGCGGCGCCAGCGCGGCGGCGTCGGCGGGCTCGGGGTCGAAGCGGTAGCCGACGCCGAAGTGGGTGTGGATGTAGCTCCAGCCGGGCGAGAGCTTCTCCAGCTTCTGGCGCAGCTTGCGGATGAAGACGTCGACCGAGCGGTCGCCGTGGGCCATCGCGTAGCCCCAGACCCGCTGGTAGATCGCCTCGCGCTCGAGCACCTGGCCGGGCGAGTCGGAGAGCAGCTGCAGCAGCTCGAACTCGCGCCTGGTGAGGTCGAGGCTGATTTCGCCGACGAAGGCCTGGAAGCGGTCGGAGCGGATCGCCAGCTCGCCTGCCACGACCGGGCCGGCTTCCGCCTGCGGGCGGGCGCGGCGACGGCGGCGCGAGACCGCTTCGAGCCGGGCGATCGCCTCTTCGGGGTGGCACGGCTTGGTGATCCAGTCGTCGACGCCGAGGCGCAGGCCGCGGACCCGCTGGGCCACGGTCGAGCGACCGCTGCAGACGACGACGCCGAGGTCGGGGAGCATCCCGCAGATCCGCTCGAGGTAGCCCCACGCGTCGTCGCCGAGCACCGCCGGGTCGACCAGCAGCGCGTTCAGCTTCATCGCCACCAGCTCCTCGGGCGGGATCGCCCCGGCGAGGGTGCGCTGCTGCCAGCCGGCAGCCTCGGTGCGCTTGGCCAGGACGGTGACGAAGCCGCTGTCGTCGTCGATGACAGCGAGCCTGATGGTCTGCTGTGAGTTCACCGGCAGCGCGATTGTATTCACACTCGCCGTCGGACCGCCGGAGAAAAGCCCTGCTTTCACAGGTCTTTCACAAGTGGAAATTCGTAATTTGCGGGAACGGCGACGAAGCTCGGCTCGGCCTTTATCGGAATGTTCACCGCAGGATGCCCGGCGACGGGCACCATCAGGTCCTCACGAGACTCCTCTCTCGTCGCAAACGGCCCGCCTGCCCCGGGCCGTTTGCATTTCCAGGGGTCGTCTCGGGGGATCAGGTCGGTGCGACGGCGCCGCCGGCAACCAGGGCCAGAACAAGGGCGCCGAGCCCGACCCGATAGACGATGAAGACCGAGTAGGTGTGGCGGGCGATGTAGCGCAGCAGCCAGGTGACTGCGAAGTAGGCGACCACGAAGCTCACAGCCGTCGCGACGATCGTCGGGCCCCAGCCCACCCCGTTCGAGATGTTGTCGAACTCCGTGATCGTCTGCAGGATCGCGGCCCCGGTCAGGGCCGGGATCGCGAGGAAGAAGGAGAGCCGGGTCACCGCGACGCGGTCGATCTCGCGCAGCAGGCCGGCCGACATCGTCGCGCCCGAGCGCGAGACGCCGGGGATCAGCGCGAGGCACTGGGTGATGCCGATGATCAGCGTGTCGCGCCAGCCGATGTCCTCCTCGTGACGCCTCTGGGTCGCCCTGCTGTCGGCGAACCACATCACGCCGCTCCAGAGGATCAGCGCCGAGCCGACGAACCAGAGGCTGCGCAGCGTCGTCTCGATCTCGTCCTTGAAGGCGATGCCGACGATGACGATCGGGGTCGAGCCGACGATCACCGCCCAGGCGAAGCGGTAGTCGCGCTGCTGCCGCCGGCCCGGCTCTCGAAGCCCGCGCAGCCAGGCCGTCGCCAGCCTGAGGATGTCGTGGCGCAGGAACAGCAGCGTGGCGGCGACGGCGCCGACCTGGATGATCGCGGTGAAGGCGGTGATGTCCGGGCTGTCGGTCTGGTAGCCGAGGACGCTCTCGAGGATCGTCAGGTGGCCCGTGCTCGAGATCGGCAGGAACTCCGTGAACCCCTCGACCGCACCGAGGAGGATGGCTTCCCACCAGTCCATGGGGCGGGCATCCTAGGGAAAGGACCCGCCGGGTTCGGTAGATTGCGCTCCGTGGTCGAGCTCTCGCGCCCCAGGAAGGTCCTCGCCGCGCTCTACGCGGCGCTGACGATGCTGCTGCTCGCGGCCCCCGCTGCCCTTGCCGAGAACGGCGAGGGGCTGGCGGGGCGGGTCACCGACAAGACCGTGACCTTCTTCTGCTTCGGCGTGATCGCCTTCTTCGCGCTGCTGGTGATCGTGCTCTCGCTGATCCAGGGCCGGCTCGAGAAGCGCAAGGAAATGCGCAAGCAAACGCTGGACCGCCTGACCTAGTCGAGTCGGAACCCGCTCAGCAGGCGTTTCTCGGTCTCGCCCTCGATCTTCGCCGCCACTTCGACCTGACCCTCCAGCGGCGTGTCGCGAATCTTCGTCGCGAGCAGGTCGTCGACCTGGAAGATCCCCGCCGAGTTCTTCATCTTGATCTCGATCCGGATCGGGCGGTCGGTCCCGCGGTCGATCGTGACGTCGTCGATCGCCGCGGCCGAGAGCGAGTGGATGCCG
>DASTVL010000236.1:0-3903 GCA_035759115.1 Solirubrobacterales bacterium
CTCGGCATGCTCGCCGGCGCGATCTTCCCCGGCCTGCTGACCGCCGTCGCCGACCTGATGGGCGTCCGCGACACCAACGTCGCCCTCTTCTCGATCATCCTCCTGCTGCTGCTGGGCCTGACGCTCAACTTCAGCGTGATCATGTCCCGCCAGGCCGCCCAGATCACCAGGCTCGCCCAGGAGCGCGCCCTGGAGAAGGCCCGCGAACAGACGGCGGGCTCAGGCGAGAGCGGCGACCAGGCGGAACGAGAGCGCCTCTAGGGCCAGTTCCTCGGAGACGTTGAGGTCGAGGCGGCGGCGGGTGTCCTCGACCAGCTCGACAGCGCGGCGGGGGGCCGCCAGGGCATCCGGGGCGCCATTTGCCCCTGCTCGAGCTCCGGCACGCGCGACCTGCTCGCGGAGGGCGTCGAGGCGGTCGGCGTTGTGGGCGAGCTCGGCGGCGCCGGCGGCGACCGCGGCGAGGTCGCGGAACCAGGCAGCCGCGAGGCGCAGGCCGAGGTCGAGCAGCTTGGTGCGGCGGCGCCGGCCGGCGCGCTTGGCGGCGTCGGCGACGTCGCGGGCCGAGCGCTTCATCCCCGCCTCCTTCTCGGCCTCGAGCGCCTCGCGGGCCGCCGCCTCGGCCTCCTCGCCCGCCTCCTCCGCGGTCTTCAGCATCGCCCGCCAGGAGACGGCGGCGTCGCCGTCGGCGAGCACGGCGGCGGCGAAGCCCTCGACCTCGCCGCGCAGCTTGCGTCCCTGCCCGGTCAGCAGCAGGCGGGCGAGCTCGAGGTCGCCGGCGGAGAGTCGAGCGGCGGCGGCGATCTCGTCGGCTGCCGCTTCGTCTCCGGTCTCAGCATCGCCCTGCCCCGACGGACCGGCCTCCCGCAGCGCCGCTTCGACCGCCTCCGGCGGCAGCGGCGCGAAGTCGACCGGCTGGCAGCGCGAGGCGATCGTCTCCAGCAGCGCCGAGGGCTCGGAGCTGAGCAGGATCAGGTGGACGAACCCGGGCGGCTCCTCCAGCGTCTTCAGCAGCGCGTTCTGGCTCTCGTCGCGCATCGCCTCCGCCGCCTCGATCACGAAGACCCGCTTGCCGCCTTCGTAGGGCCGGTACGAGGACGCGCGGATCACCCGCTCGCGCACCTCCTCGACCATGTGCTGCGCCCCCTTCGGCGCCAACCAGACCAGGTCGGGATGCGGCGAAGGATCGAGCAGCGCCCTGCGCCGCGCATCCTCCGAATCCTCAGTGGCCCCCGCGAGGATCTCCGCCGCAAACGCCCGCGCCATCTCGCGCTTCCCGGACCCCCGCGGACCCCGGAACAGATACGCATGCGACGGCCCTGACCTCAGCGCCGCGTCCAGCGCCATGCTCGCTCGCGGTTGATGCTCCGTCGATGGAGACATTTGGGGGTCTATAGGGCACACAATGAATCAATCGGCTTGCCGAGACACGGCGGCCATCACGCGCTGTTGTACTTCCTCGACGCTCCCTTCGGCATCGATCGTGACGACGCGGTCCGAGGCGATCGTCGCGATCTCGTCGTAGGCCTCGGCGACGGCGCGCTGGAGCTCCAGCCCCTCGGCCTCGAAGCGGTCGTCTCCGGCGGCTCGACCCAGGCCCACCTCCGGGTCCACCCGCAGCAGCAGCGTCACATCCGGCCAGAGCCCGTCGATCGTCTGGTCGACCAGCGAGAGCACGTGGCTGGTGCCGAGCCCGCGGGCGCCGCCCTGGTAGGCGACGCTGGAGTCGGCGAAGCGGTCGGCGACGACGGTGCCGCCGCGCTCCAGCGCCGGCCGCACGACCCGCGCCAGCAGGTCGGCGCGCGCGGCGGAGAAGAGCAGCAGCTCGGCGAAGGGATCGATCTCCAGCGCCGGGTCGGCGAGCAGCGCACGGATCCGCTCCGCCGCGTCGGTCCCGCCCGGCTCGCGGATCAGCGTCGTCTCCCCGCCCAGCGCCTCGGCGAGCAGCTTCGCCTGCGTGCTCTTCCCGGAGCCGTCCACGCCCTCCAGGGAGATGAACAACCCGCGCCTCAGCCTTTGGCAGCCGTTTTGGCCCGTTTGCGACCGCGGGTCGCGGTGTCGGCTTTGCTCGCCTTCTTCGCGGCTTTGCCGTTCTTGCCGTTCGCCGGCGGCTTCTTTTCCATCTCTTTTTTCGCCGCTTTCGCCGCTTCGCGTTCGGCCCGCCGTTTCTTCATCTCCTGCATCGACTCGCAGTCGTCGTTGAGGCAGAGGTTCCAGGGCCGGCCGCGGAAGGGGACGACTTTCAGCCGCGGCGTCTCGCCGCAGACCGAGCAGCGGTCGTCGAGCTTGAAGACGTCGCCGCGCTGCGGCAGCGGGAAGGTCTGGTCGCAGGACTCGGGGTCGTCGAGCGTCCACCCAGTGCATCCCACAAACCTTTTCCCTGATTTTTTCGCCCGGATGATCCGCAGCATGTGGGGCGAGCCGTCCTCCTTCTTGCGGCCCGCCTCTTCGCAGACTTTGCACGGACCGAGGATGCGGTCCTCGTCCATCCCTTTCCAGATCACTTTGGCCAGGTCTTCGCGGCTGCCGTCGATCTCGGTCCAGGTCTTGTGCAGCAGGTCGCGGCTCTCGCCGACGACGGCGCCCTTGCTCATCTCGCCGCCGGCGATGCGGTCCATCTCCGCCTCCAGCTGGGCGGTCATCTCCGGCGTCGCCATCGCCGGCACGTAGTTCTTGAAGGCTTCGTAGAGGGCGATCCCGGTCTCCGAGGGGACCGGCGGGTTGCCGTAGACGTAGCCGCGGTCGAAGAGCTTCTGGATGATGTCGGCGCGGGTCGCTTTCGTGCCCAGCCCACGCTCCTCCATCAGCTCGATCAGTTTCGCCTGCGAGATCCGCCCCGGCGGCTGGGTCTCCTTGTCGAGGATCCAGGGCTCGCCGTCGAGGTCGAGGCTCTGGCCCTCCTGCAGCGCCGGGATCTCCTCGTCGGAGGAGCGCGCGTAGGTGTAGATGCCGGCGTAGCCGGGGTCGACGACGACCGAGCCGCGCACGAAGTAGGTCTCCGAGCCGGCCTCGATGTCGGCCCGGGTCGACTCGGTGATCATCGGCGGGCTGAAGGTGGCGAGGAAGCGCCGCACGACGAGTTCGTAGACGCGCTTCTTGGACCCGTCGAGGGCGTTCGGGTGGATCGCCTGGGTCGGGTAGATCGGCGGGTGGTCGGTGGTCTCTTTTTTGCCCCGGGTCGGTTTCAGCTCGCCGTCGAGCAGGCCCGAGGCGGCGGAGAACTCCTTGACCCTGACCAGCGAGGAGACCAGCTCGCGCAGCGGCAGCGAGGAGGGGTAGACCGTGTTGTCGGTGCGCGGGTAGGAGATGAAGCCGTCCATGTAGAGGTCCTCGGCGATCCGCATCGCGCTGGCGGGCGTGATCCCGAGCCGGCTGGAGGCGTCGGTGCTGAAGGCGGTCGTGTTGTAGGGCGTCGGCGGCTTGCGCGTGTTCTTGCGCGCCGTGACCGACTTGACCGTGCCCGGGCCGGCGGTGCCGGAGAAGGCCGCATCGGCCTCGGCTTTCTCCCAGAATTTGTCGGTCGAGTGGTGCGCCTCGAAGGCGCCGTCGGGGTGCTCGAACTTGGAGAAAACTTCCCAGAACGGTTTCGCGACGTGGGCGCGGCGTTCCATCTCGCGCTCGACGATCAGGCCCAGGGTCGGGCTCTGCACGCGGCCGACCGAGAGGAAGTTGGAGCCGAAGCGGCGGCTGGCGAGCGAGACCGCGCGGGTCAGGGTCGCGCCCCAGAGCAGGTCGATGTCCTGGCGCGCGGCGCCGGCGTTGGCGAGCGGGTAGGAGAGCTCGTCGAGCTCGCCGAAGGCGCGCTCGATCTCTTCCTTGGTCAGCGCCGAGTAGCGGGCGCGCTTGATCCGCAGCGTGCCGGCGTCGGCGTCCTCGCGCGAGCCCAGCTCCGGGTTGGCGTCGAGC
>DASTVL010000237.1:0-2618 GCA_035759115.1 Solirubrobacterales bacterium
CGTCAGGGCGTGGCGCTGATCTGCCTGTCCTACGTCAATCCAGCGGCGACCCAGCACGCGCACCGACTGACCAGGAGGCTGCGCCAGCACTTCGGCCCCGAGGTCCGGATCATGGTCGGTCTGTGGGCCGCCAGGCCAGCGGCGGAAGCTCGCGAGGAGCTGCTGCAAGCGGTGGGCGCGGATCTGCTGGCCACCTCTCTCGGGCAGGCCGTCCGCCAGATCGCGGAGGGTGCGCAGCCAGCAGAGCCCGAGGTGCCTTCGGCCTGAGGCTCAGGACTGCCGCCGAAGCGGCGTCCGGCGGTGGCTGAACGGCTGTTTTGGTCGGGTCCTTCGCTGCCAGCAGGCCCTCGGCCTCGGTCAGATCATCCGGCGGTTGGCTTTCAAGATCGGCGGCTTCGAGATCACCGTCGCCGCGGCGCTGAGCGGCGCCAAGCTGCCGCCTGCGATGGTCAACCCGCGTCAGATCCGGGATTGCGCCCGGGCGTTCGGTCGCCTCGCCAAGACCCACGCCCTGACGCCCAGTTGATCGCGCTGTTTGCCGAACGCGTTCGGCCGGAGCCGCGGCCGCGCAGCGGCTGGCCGAGTTGGTCGCGCGCCGGCGCCAGATCCTTGAGCTGATCGGTGCCGAGACATCGGCTGGAGATTCATCCGGCTCGCGGCGGTCGAGCGCTTCTCGCCCCAGGAGAAAACCAAAGGCTGCTCCTGTCTGGAGCTTTGTGCATGCGCCTCAGCGGCAGGAGTCTTGGCGCGCCTTCTGGACCTGACGCAAGAGCGATACGTAGATCAGGGTGTCGTTCGCTGGGTCTGGATCTCCTGCCCGCCCTCGTCGGTCTCGATCGTGTCGATCACCACGGGTCCGGTCTGTCGGCAGACGATGGACGAGTTCGATGGGTCTTCAAACCAGTTGCCCTGCCGCAGCCGGTTGATCATGCCCCGGCTGAAATAGGTCATCTGGCAGGTGATACCTTTGATCTTGGGATCAGCAATGGCCTCGATCACGATGTCATTGCCGGTCCAGTCTGTTCCGATCTCACCAACCCGCTCCGCCCCCCGCTGGGTCGTTAGGACCAGAGCCGCCACGAGGGCCGGTCTGCGCACGACCGTCCTATAACCCCGTCCCCTGGTTCGTTGAGGGAACGCCCGAGCCGACGCCTCGGTCCCTGCCGACCGTTGGATCTGCGCTCAGCCACCGGGTGGCAAGGGCCCTGAGGCGGCCGGTCTGCTGCCGCTGGCGGCGGCTGGAGAGCGCGTAGCCGGCCCAGGTAAGGCCGACAATGATCAACCAGAAGACCCCGAGATAACGCGCATCACCGCCGAGCACCAGCAGGCCCAAGATTATGATGGTGACGACGGCCACGACAACCCAGCAGGCGATACGGGTTCGTCGGAACGCGGCTTCGTCGTCTCTTTCGAAATCCTCGGCCAGCTTCTGGATCTCAAGCGCCACTTCCCGTCGGGCGTCAGTTATCGGGTCCATGCTTTCTCCCGGTTTGGTCAGCGCGTTGAAGCAAGTTGATCTACGATGAACGCGACAGCTCGGCGTGGCTGAGGTCTGTCGTCATCCCTCTCCTCCCGAGATCATAACTGCTCGAGTCCTACGTCGTCCAAACCTCTCCGGCAATCCCGAGCTGATTGACCAGACCGCCCCGATTGGACAAATATCTCTCGTAGCGGACTTCGCCGGCACCTGCCGCCGGGTCCGAGCCGATCAGATCGGTCAGTTACCTATGGCCGCGTAGGCGCAGATCGGTGTCTCAGGAGTGTGGACTGGTACAGTGCCGCCGCGGCGCCGGCGTCGGACGATACCGGTAGGGGATTTGGCTCGTCCGCATGGAAGCACCTACCCTCGATCGCCGGCTGGTCGCCATCCTCGCAGCGGATGTCGAAGGCTACAGCCGGCTGATGGCGCTCGACGAGGAGGCGGCTCTCGCCACGCTGTCGGCGCATCGGGCGATCGCCGACGAGCTGATCGTCGACTTCCACGGCCGCATTGCCAATACCGCAGGCGACAGCGTGCTCGCCGAGTTCGCTAGCGTCGTCGATGCCGTCCGCTGTGCCATAGAGACCCAGAGGAAGATCGCCGCGGCCAACGCCGAGCTGCCGGAGGCGCGCCGGATGCTGTTCCGCATCGGCATCAATGTCGGCGACGTCATGGTCAAGAACGGCGACATCTTCGGTGACGGCGTGAACGTGGCCGCACGGCTCCAGACCTTGGCCGAGCCGGGTGGCATCTGCGTGAGCCGCGGTGTCCGCGACAACATCCGGCACCTCGCCGGCTTCAGCTTCGAGGACCTGGGTGAGCAAATCGTCAAGAACATCGCGCGGTCCGTCAGGGCGTTCCGTGTCACGATCAATCAAGAGGCCGTGGCGGAGGCGCCCGAAGAGACTGCGCCACCGCAGCCGCACGGAATTCCAACGGATCCGTCCGCCGCCGACAGCACAGCCCTCGACCTCGCCATGTGGGAGACCGTCAGCGACAGCGGCGATGTCTAGGGCTTTCTGCACTATCTGCAGCGTTTTCCGGAGGGCGAGTTTGCTGAGATCGCCCGCGACCGGATAACTGCACTCTCCCAAGCGCCCCCCCCGACGCCCGAGGTCGTGGCGCCTGCCGTGGACGC
>DASTVL010000238.1:0-19697 GCA_035759115.1 Solirubrobacterales bacterium
GCCGCTGCTGCTGATCGGCGTCGGCATCGGGATCTCCTTCCCCTCGCTGATGACGCTGGCGATGTCCGGCGCGACGCCCGAAGACGCCGGCCTCGCCTCGGGCGTGGTCAACACCAGCGCCCAGGTCGGCGGCGCGATCGGCCTCGCCGTGCTGGCGACGCTGGCGGCCGAGCGCACGCAGACCCTGCGCGACGCCGGGGAGGCCGGCGGCGCGGCGCTCAACTCGGGCTTCCACCTCGCCTACATCGTCGCCGCCGGGCTCGTCTTCGTCGCGCTCGGAATCGCAGTCTTCGTGCTGCGCTCCGAACCGATGCCCGACCCGGCGGCCGCTGCCGAGCACGGTGGCGAGCAGCCCCACGGCGGCCCCGAGCCCGCCTACTCGGAGGCGAGCTAACCGGCCGCTTCGGCTCGCCTCAGCCCGCCGCGGGCCCAGGCGGCGACGAGCAGCGGCAGCGCCAGGGCGATCGCGAAGGCGAGCGCGACGACCTCCGGCTCGCCGGAGAGCAGCCCGCGCCCCGCCTCGAGCAGCGCGGTCACCGGGTTGACCGCGGCGACCGCGTGGATCCAGCCGCTGAGCAGGTCGAGCGGCACGTAGACCGGGGCGAGGAAGAGGATCAGGAAGACCGGGAACTGCATCAGCGGGCCGCCCTGGATCGAGCGCACGCGCATCGCCACCCCCGCCGCCCACAGCGTCGCGGTCAGGTTGACCAGCACGGCCAGCCCGTAGAGGCCGACGAGTTCGAGCCCGTCGCCGCCCACCTGCATTCCGGCGATCAATGCGACCGCGGTCAGCACCGCCCAGGTGATCAGCGCCCGCACGAACGCCGCGAGCGCGTAGCCGGCGACGATCCCGCGCCGGTCGCGCGCCGCCAGCAGGTAGCGGCGGGCGAAGCCGGTCTCGAAGTCGCGGGCGATGCCGAAGCCGGTGAAGACGCCGCCGAAGGCGGCCGACTGCAGCAGCACGAAGACGAACTGGAAGGCCGTGTAGCCGCTGGGGTAGTCGAACCCCGGCGCGCCGGCGATCGCCGAGAGGCCGCCGGCGAAGGCGGTGAAGAAGAACAGCGGGAAGAGGATCCCAGGCGCGAGGAAGGCCGGGTTGGTGAGGAAGATGTGGATGCTGCGCCAGGCGACGGCGCGGGCGGTGTCGATCACGTCCGCACCAGCCTCGTCTTCAGCGCCGCCGCGGCCGCGGTCATCCCGATCGCCAGGATCGCGCCGGCGATCGCGAAGCCGAGCGCCAGCTCGCCCAGGTTCCAGCCTTCGATCAGCAGCGAGCGGAAGGCCTGGAGCAGGTAGGAGACCGGGTTGGCGCTGGCGACCGCGTGGAACCAGTCGGTCTGCAGCAGTTCCAGCGGCAGCGCCATCGAGGAGAGGAAGAGGACGACGAAGAAGAGCGGGAACATCCCCTGCACGGCCTCGGCGGTGCCGCTGCGCAGGGCGACGAAGAGGCCGAGCGTGCCGAAGGCGACCGTGATCGAGACCGAGAGCGCGACGATCACAAGCGCGCCGCCGGCCCCCGCCGCGAGCTCGGCGCCCGCGATCAGTCCGACCGCGAGGTAGGTCACCGCCTGCACCAGGCCGAGCACGACGGCGCCGGCGAGCAGGCCGCCGAGCAGCGCCGCGCCGCGCAGCGGGGTCAGCGCCAGGCGGTTGAGGAAGCCGGTCTCGATGTCGCGGGCGAGGTCGGTGCCGGCGTTCATCACCGAGAACAGCGCCCCCTGCATGAACGGCACCGCGAGGGCGAAGGTCAGGTAGGAGTCGGTCGGGAAGCCGGGCAGCGCGGTCGCGTCTTTGAGCCCGCCCGAGTTGACGGCGAGCAGGAAGAGCGGGAAGACCAGCGCCGGCACGATCTGGCTCGGTTGGCGCAGCGTGCGCAGCACCGAGCGACGCGCCAGCTGGCCGACCTGGGTGGCGGCGGTCCCGCTCACGGGGTGCCGACCGCCTCCATTTCCTCGCTGCCCGGCTCCTCCGCTTCGGCTCCGCCGGCACCCTCCAGCGAGCGGCCGGTCTTGGCGAGGAAGACGTCGTCGAGCGAGGGCGCGTGCAGCTGCAGCCGCTCGATCGCGATCCCCTCGGCGTCGAGCGCGCGGACGACGTCGGCGAGCTGCGACTCGCCGCCGGCGAGCAGCACCGAGGCGCCGCCGCGGTGCGCCTCGCTGCAGTCCTCGCCGAACCGCGCCAGTGCGGCGGCGACGCGCTCGCGGTCGGCCGGGTCGCGCGGCACCGCCTCGACCGTCGGCTTGCCGATCTCGGCCTTGAGCTCGCGCGGCGTGCCCTCGGCGACGATCCGGCCGTGGTCGATGATCCCGACCCGGTCGGCGAGCGCGTCGGCCTCCTCGAGGTACTGGGTGGTGAGGAAGACGGTGACACCCTCCTTGGCCAGCCCGGCGACCTCGTCCCAGAGCGCCGTGCGGCTCTGGATGTCGAGGCCGGTGGTCGGCTCGTCGAGGAAGAGGATGCGCGGCCGGTGGGCCAGCGCCAGCGCCAGGTCGAGCCGTCGTTTCATCCCGCCCGAGTACTCGCCGACCTTGCGCTCGGCCGCTTCGGAGAGGCCGACCCGGGCGAGCAGCTCGGCCGAGCGCGCGCTCCGCTCCGCCCTGGGCAGCCCGTGCAGGGCGGTCTGCAGGCGCATGTGCTCGCTGCCGCTCAGCAGCGGGTCGAGCGCCGCCTCCTGCAGCGCCGCACCGATCGCGCCGCGCACCTGGCCGCCCTGCCGGGCGATGTCGAAGCCGGCCACCCGCGCCGTGCCCGCGGTCGGTGGCAACAGCGTGGTCAGCATCAGCACCGTGGTCGACTTGCCCGCCCCGTTTGGCCCGAGGAAGCCGTAGATCTCGCCGGGCGCGACCGCGAGGTCGATCCCGTCGACCGCGCGCGGCCCGTTCTTGAACTCGCGCACCAGGCCTTCGACTTCGATCCCGTGCCCGCCGTTCTCCATCGCGCGACAGATTCGCAGCTTGACGGCGGCGGCGCGCGGCGTAGGGTGGGATCGATGGCGGTGGAGACGCGATACGCGCGCAGCGGCGATCTCAGCATCGCCTACCAGACGATCGGCGAGGGCGATCTGGACATCGTCGTCGCCTTCCAGTTCGTCTCCCATCTCGACCTGCTCTGGGAGAACGCCGCCGAGGCGAGCTTCATGCGCCGGCTCGGCAAGTTCGCCCGGGTGATCCTCTTCGACCGCCGCGGCGTCGGCCTCTCCGACCCGGCCGGAGGCGCGCCGACCCTGGAGGAGCGGATGGACGACCTGCGCGCGGTGATGGACGCGGCCGGCTCCGAGCGGGCGGCGCTGATCGGCATGTCGGAGGGGGCGACGATGAGCATGCTCTTCGCCGCGACCTACCCGGCGCGCGTCTCGGCGCTGATTCTCTGGGGCGCGATGGCGCGCTCGACCTGGGCCGAGGACTATCCCTGGGCGCCGCGACGCGAGGCGGTCGAGGAAGCGCAGGAGGAGTTGGTCGGGCCGATGTGGGGACAGGGGGCGACCCTCGACATCTTCGCCCCGAGCGTCGCCGAGGATCCGCAGGCGCGCGAGTTTCAGGCTCGCTTCGAGCGCCAGGCGGCGAGCCCGCTGCGGGTCCAGCAGCTGTTCGAGATGTTCCTCGACACCGACGTGCGCGACACGCTGCCGCTGATCCAGGCCCCGACTCTGGTCATGCACCGGCGCGGCGACCACGCGGTCAACTACCGCGCCGCGCAGTGGCTCGCCGAGCAGATCGAGGGCAGCCGCTACATCGAGTTCGAGGGCGAGGACCACTTCCCCTGGGTCGGCGACAGCGAGGCCCCGCTGGCGGCGATCGAGGAGTTCCTCACCGGCGTGCGGCCGGCCCCGGCGACGCAGCGGGTGCTGGCGACGGTCCTCTTCACCGACATCGTCGACTCGACCCGGCTGGCGACCGAGTTAGGCGACGCGCGCTGGCGCGAGCTGCTCGAGCGCCACCAGGAGCTGACCCGCGAGCAGTTGCGCCGCTTCGAGGGCCGCGAGATCAAGACCACCGGCGACGGCTTCCTCGCCACCTTCGACGGTCCGAGTCGCGCCGCCGAGTGCGCGCGGGCGATCGCCGCGGCGATGCCGGCGCTGGGCGTCGCGGTGCGGGCCGGTCTGCACACCGGCGAGGTCGAGCTGATCGGCGGCGACGTCGGCGGCATCGCCGTCCACGTCGCCGCCCGCATCTCCGCCCTGGCCGGCAGCGGCGAGGTGCTCGCCTCGCGCACCGTGCGCGACCTCGCGGTCGGCTCGGGGGTCGAGTTCGACCCCGCCGGCCGCCACGAGCTCAAGGGCGTCCCCGACGAGTGGGAGCTCTACCGCGTCGCCTGACGGGCGCCTTCTGCGCCTATGGGTCAGTAACGCGCCCCGGCGGGCTGCCGACCGCCCAGATCGCGACGGGGGGTGGGACGAGGAGGAGGGCGAGTGAGGCGATCTGGGCGATTGCGTCGCCGGTCTCGAAGCTCTCCAGGTGGGTGGCGTGGAAGAGCAGGTGGAGCGCCGCGGTCAGCAGCCAGGCCGAGCAGCCGGCACGGACCAGGGTCGGCTGCAGCGTCCACGCGGCCCAGGCGAAGAGCACGGTGAAGCCGAGGTAGAGCCCGCCGACGTCGGTGATCAGGTGCTCGTTGTACGGGGGCAGCAGGTCGACCCAGTGGCGCAGGAAGGGGAAGTCGTCGTAGAAGGCCTGCGGCGCCAGCGTCGCCGTCAACCCGATCGAGGCGGCCGAGAGGACAAGGATCGCGAGCGCGCCGCGCGCCGCGTTCGGCGATCTCATCCGGCCGCCAGCCACTCGGTGAAGCTCGGGCCGCCGGCCGCGGCATCCGGATTGCAGAGCGCGCCTTCGCCCACCGGACGGCCGATCTTGCCGATCGAAGGGATGCGGACCGGCAGCGCCGCCCGCCCCTTCGCCCGCCGCCAGGCGCTGCTCAGCTCGCTCAGCGTCTGCACCTCGGGGCCGGCGATCTCCGGCAGCCGCCCTGCGGGATCCAGATGTGCGACCTCGACGAGGCGCTCGGCGACCACGGCGGCGGCGATCGGCTGCAGGCGCGCCCTGCCGGTCGGCCGCAGCCGGAACCGCGCGGCCTGGCCGAAGCCCCAGTCGAGCAGCTGGTGGAACTGGGTCGCGCGCAGCAGGCTCCAGGGGACCTCGCCGGCGGCGATCTCCTCCTCCTGGCGCGCCTTGACCTTGTAGTAGCCGGTCGGCACGCGCTCGCAGCCGACGATCGAGACGCCGACGTAGTGGCGCACGCCCGTCTGAGCTGCGGCGCCGAGCAGCCGCCGGGTGCCCTCGACCAGGACCGGGCCGGCGTCGCGCGGGCTCGAGTTCGAGGCGTCGACGACGACCTCGACCCCCGTCAGCGCCTCGTCGAGCCCGGCGCCGTCGGTCAGGTCGACGCTGCGGTGCCCGGCGCCGGCGGGCAGCTCGCGCGGCGGCTTGCGGCTGAGGATCAGCACGTCGTCGCCCCGCGCCGCCAGCCCGGCGACGATCGGGGCGCCGAGGACGCCGGTCCCACCGACCACTGCTGCCTTCATCGTGCCTAGCCTAGCCATAGCCGGGGGTTCTGGTTCCCATGCCGTCCAGGCCTAGCGCGTGAGCTGTTCCAGGGTCAGCTCCATTACCTCTGCTCGGCTGCGGCCTCCGTGGTCGACGTTGATGAAGGGGGCGCCGATGAACAGCGAGAGGGACAGCAGGCAGCGGACCTCGACATCGCCGCCGTCCTCGCAGAACTCCGCAAACAGAGCGCGCATGTAGTCCATCCGCCTGTCGTCGACCTGCCGCACTCGCCTGGCAACCGCCTTGTCGTGCCGGGCCCAGTTGCGGATCGCCAGCTCGACCTTCTGCAGTTCGGCGGCCGAGGCGGAGGCCATCGCGAACAGTCGCCTCAAACGCGACCTCGCGTCCCCGCCCTCGGCGTCTATCGCCTCGGCCACCTCGTCGACCCAGGTGCGCTCCCATGCGTCGAGCATCTCCTCCAGCAGCGCCTGCCGGTCCTCGAAGTGCCAGTAGAACCCGCCCTTGCTGACGCCCAGCGCCCGCGCCAGCGGCTCGATTCGCACGGCATCCGGCCCACCGCGGCCAAGCGCGCGCAGGCCCTCCTCGATCCAACTGCCGCGTGGCGTTCGTGTCATTGCCATCGCCGATCAATCCCGAAGTGACTGCCCTGGCGTATATCCATACGCTACCGTATAGAGGATGTTGGGTGCGACTCCGCTTCCACACGATGCTCACCTCTCCAGGCCCTGGCAGATCCACGAGCTCGTCCCCGACTTCAGGCTCGAGGATGTCTGGGCGCTGCCGACGCCCGGGCAGGCCGATGAGTTCCCCCTCCTCGTCGAGGGAATCGCCGCGGCCGATCCCGCGCAGACGCGGTCCCGGGCGGCGCGGGCGCTGTGGTCGCTGCGCTGGAAGCTCGGTGATCTGCTCGGCCTGGACGATCCGGGCTCCGGACTCGGCTCGAGGGTGACGACCCTGCGCGAGCGGCTGCCCGAGGACCTGCGCGCGGCGTCCGGACCGGAATTCGAGCGGCTCCCGTTACCTCGCTCTACTCGATCGAGGACGAGTTTGCCGCTGAGCTCGCAAACGGGACCGTGCACGGCGTCATGCACCTCGGCTGGGTGCCCGACGGGGGCGGCTACCGAGGCCAGATGGCGGTCTACGTGAAGCCGAACGGTCTCCTGGGAAACGCCTACATGACCGCGATCAAGCCTTTCCGCCACCTGATCGTCTACCCGCAGATGTTCCGGGCGATGGAGCGACGATGGCACGAGCGATGATGCCGCCAAACGACGCGTCCGGTCTCGGGCGTGGGCCGCTCGCGGGTGGCACGAACGGGCGTGAACGCATTCTGCTCGCGCTCACGATCGTCGGTTTCGTCGTGCCCAACACGATCGTTGCGCTGTACGCGGCCCGGTACGGCCTCCTCTCCTTCGACGGATACTTTCGAGGCTGGGGCGAGTCGTTGCCGGCGGCCCAACTCACCCTGGATGTGATCATCGTCTTCGTCGCGTTCGCGCTCTGGGCGGCTTGGGAGGGGAAGCGCCTGAGGATGCGCTCGTGGTGGGTGCCGATCCCGGCCTCGCTGTTGGTGGGGGTGTGCTTCGCCGTGCCGCTATTCCTGCTGCTGCGCGAGCGAGCCATCCAGCCCGAGAACGCCG
The DNA here is from genome assembly GCA_035759115.1 of Solirubrobacterales bacterium. Classification (GTDB taxonomy): domain Bacteria; phylum Actinomycetota; class Thermoleophilia; order Solirubrobacterales; family 70-9; genus VRUE01. The sequence goes on from DASTVL010000238.1 coordinate 7,139, forward strand.
GCGGTCGCGCGAGCGACTAGCTCCTCGTCGTGTGGCGCACGGCCCGCAAGGGCCATGACGACTCCCTCCATCGCTCCGAGCCAAGCGCTCGCAGCCTCTATCGCGGGTGGCCCCGGTGGAATCGATCCCTCCGTCCGCCCGGCTTCGATCAGCTGCGCGCAGTACTTGAGCAAGATCTTGACGTTCCCGTCGATCGTACGCCCGACCGGATGGTCCTTGCCGCTGAACTCGATTCGCAGCGTCATCATGGCACCGGCGATGTCGCGTCGGCAGTAGACAGCATGGCCGCGCGCCAGCGCGCGCAAGCCTGCGGCCGCGCTGGGCTGCCCTTCGGCCAGTGCGCCCACCTCCGACCACCAAGTCTCGTCGACCCACTCCAACACCGCCAGCGCCAGGTCCTCCTTGCCCTTGAACTGGTGATAGAGGGCGCCGCGCGTGTAGCCGGCATCCCGCGCCACATCCTCGAGCACGAGGTTGGCGTAGCCATGACGGGACAAGCCCCGCGCCGCGGCCTCGAGCAGGGCGCTGCGCGAGCGGGCACTGCGCTCGGCCTGAGTTGAGCGAGGGCGCTTTGCTGCCGCAGGCGTCATCGGAGGGCTCTTAACTGGAAACCTACATACATGTATGTATGCTCTGAGCCAGGGAAGAAAAAGCCCTGGCCAACGGGCAGGGAGCTGAGAGGAGAGAGAGGTATCGACATGCGTGAAAACCATATCGGCATACACAAAAAGCTCATTTTGGTGCTCGCCCTGGCCACGGTGCTGGCCCTGGGCGTCGCAGGAATTGCGAGCGCGGTGAAACTGGCCAGCACGACCGTGCGAGCGGGCAACCTGAGCGTCACCTTCGGTGGCGGGATCCATCAGGGGACGTTGCCGAAACACAGATTCGCACCGTTTATGCACACGATCTTCGGAAAGATCAAGACCACCGACGGCACCCATCCCTCGGCGTTGCGCGAAGCGGTCATCGACGTCGACAAGGACGTGAAGATCAACACCAAGGGCTTCCCGGTCTGCAAGGCCGGCCAGCTCACGGCGCGGGACACGAAGGCCGCCAAGCGCGTGTGCGGCAAGACGATAATCGGCAAGGGCAAGGCAAACGCTGAGATCGCCTTCCCCGAACAGGGGCCGCTCAAGGTGCTCAGCCCGCTTCTCGTCTTCAACGGCGGCGGCAATGCGCGCCGTACGAAGCTGCTGATCCATACCTTCATCACCGTCCCGGTGCCCGCGGCAATCGTGACGACGGTGACGATCCAGAAAAGGGGCACCGGCGTGCACGCGATCGCGAAGATCCCCGTGATCGCCGGTGGCAGCGGCTCGGCGCTCGACTTCAGGTTCACGCTCGGCAAGACCTACCCCTACAAGGGCAGGAAGGTCGGCTACTTCGAAGCCAGATGCCCGGACGGCGTCTTCAGGGTGCGCAGCGACAAGGTGCTCTTCAAGAACGAAGCGAGGACGCCCGGCGTCCCCGCTCAGACCGGGCTCAAGGGAGGCCTCGGCCTGGCCTGTAAGGGAAGGAGCTAGCGCGCGGTCTTGCAACGGCCAACGCTTCGATGCACGGCGCAACATGCCGGCATCGGGGAAAGCCTCCCGCCCCATCCCCGGATGACGGCGGGGAGTCCCAAACAAGGCGGCCCGGGATCTCTCTCCTTTTCCTGGGTCGCCTTGTCTCGCCGTCCTGAAATCAGTCAGTGAGGCCGGGCTCAGCCGACCGGCTGGGGGCGGCGAAAGAGCTCGGCCGAGGGGATGCCGATCAGCTCGCCGCGGAAGCGCTTCTCGCGGCCGTAGACGACCCAGGTGGTGTCGATTTCGCCGATGTCGAGGTCGAGTTGCAGCTCGTCGGCGTGCTCGGTGACGTGCTCCATGTGGGTCAGGCCCGAGTCGTAATCGCCGCGCATCAGGCCTTCGGCGACGAGCGGCTTCGAGGGCACGTCGATCACCTCCTTCCAGCCGGAGAGGTCGACGTAGCCCTTGGTCGCCGGCACGATCCCCAGCGAGCGCGGCCGCTCGACCTCCCTGCGGCTGAGCAGCACCAGGTGCTTGGTCGGGAAGATGAAGGTGTCGACGACCCAGACCTCGGTCCAGTATTTCTCGGTGATCTCATGCACCAGCGGGTGGGCGCTGCACTGGACGAGGAAGCCGCCGGGCGTCTCGCGCAGCAGCTCCAGCCCGTCGAAGAAGTCGACGATCAGCTCGATCCCGTAGTCCTCGATCCCCTGGAACTCGGCGTAGCGCTCGACCGCCCGCTCGTGGCAGGTCCCGGTCGGGCCGAGCGTGATGAAGGTGACTGGCGCCATCCAGCGCTAAAGGATACTCGACTAAACGAAGCTGACGACGGACTCGGCTCAGTCGCCGGAGTCGTCCTCGCCCGGCCAGCGGCCGGTCGCCGAGGCGAAGCCGCGCCGCGCCCCGTGGTCGACCATGCCTTTGACCAGGCGGAAGACGGCGCCCTCGATCAGCAGCGAGGCGACCAGCTTCGGGTAGGAGACGCGGCGCTGGTCGGGCTCCGGCGCCTCCTCGTCGTCGATCAGCTTCCAGATCCGCTCGAAGCCCTTCTGGGCGGCGAACCCGGCGGCGAGGCCGGCGAGGATCCCGATCGGTCCGAAGAGCCTGGTCACGCCCTCGACTTACCCCGCGACCGGCGGCCGGAAACGCCGTCGAACTCGCTCACGAGGCCGAGCCCGACGGCCATCTTGCGCACTTCCTTCGCCTGGTCGGCGAGCACGAAGCTGACCCCGGTGCCGCGACGGCCGGCGCGGCCGGTGCGGCCGATCCGGTGCACGTAGGCGTCGCGGTCGCCGGGGATGTCGAAGTTGACCACCTGGGTGATCCCGTCGACGTCGATCCCGCGGGCGGCGACGTCGGTCGCGACCAGCGCCTCGACGTCGCCCGACTCGAAGCGGGCGAGGGCGCGTTCGCGCTGGCCCTGGCTTTTGTCGCCGTGCATCGCCGCGGCCTCTACCCGATGCTTGCGCAGGCGCTTGACCAGGCGGTCGGCGCCGTGCTTGGTGCGGACGAAGACCAGCGTGCGGCCGCCGCGCTCGCCGCGCAGCTGCTCGACCAGGTGCTCGAGCTTGGCGCTCTGCGACTCGACGTGGAGGAAGCGATGCTCGATGTCGGCCTTCTTGCGCTCGTCGGCGGCGTGCGTGTGGCGGCGGGCGCCGTCGGTGTAGGCGGCGGCGATCTTGCCGGTCGCCCCCTCCAGCGTCGCCGAGAAGAACAGGGTCTGGCGCTGCGCCGGAGTCTGCGCGACGATCCGGTCGACGGCGGGCTTGAAGCCCATGTCGAGCATGCGGTCGGCCTCGTCGAGGACGAGCACGCCGACCCGCTCGAGCGAGATCGTGCCGCGCGCGAGCAGATCCTCGAGTCGGCCGGGGGTGGCGACGACGACGTCGGCGCGCTTCGCCGCGGCGCTCTGCGGCCCGAAGCCGACGCCGCCGTAGACGGCGGCGACCTTCAGCCCGCGCGCCGCCGAGATCGAGCCGAGCTCTTCGACGATCTGGCTCGCCAGCTCGCGGGTCGGCGCGAGGACGAGGGCGGAGAGGCGCTTCGGGTCGGGCTCGACCCGGTCGACGAGCGGCACGCCGAAGGCGAGCGTCTTGCCGGAACCGGTCGGGGACTGGACGAGCAGGTCGTGGCCGGCGAGCGCATCGCGGATGACCATCGTCTGCACGGGAAAGGGTTGATTGATGCCGCGCTGCGCAAGCGCGCTCGCGACATCGTTGGATACGCCGAGGTCGGCGAATGACATGTGTGGTGAGCTCCTTTTGAGCGTGTAGGGGAGATCCAGCGACCCCTAGACGCAGATGAAGCGCACGGAGGAAACGGAACCTCTCGGGTGACCCTTAGGCGGACCCGACACCTGCACCGTAGCAGGGGAAAGCCCGATCACCGGCGGGCGGCCATCCGCGCCAGGCCACGACCGAGCCCGGCCGCGGTCGCGGCGCCGGGCGGGACCGGGACGGCGCGGAAGGTCGGCGCGGCAAGCCGCAGCCGGAACAGGGTGCGGCCCTCGCGGTCGAATCTCGTCACCAGCCGGTTGTCGCCCCAGCTGACCAGCCAGCCGCCGTCGGGAAGCTGCCGCGCCGAGCCGCAGCAGTGGCTGGTCCTCACCCCGGGGTCGTTGAGCTGGCCGCGGTAGAGCGCGACGCGACGCTCCAGGTCGAGCCGGTAGAAGACGACCCGCGGCCGCCGCGGCCGGTCCTTGCCGTTGTCGTAGACGCTGAGCAGGCCCTCGGCCGAGATCCGCGCGTCGTGCTGGCCGCCGAGCAGCTTCCGCGCCGGGTCGCCGACGACCCGCAGCGACTCGGGCGTCCGGCTGCCGCCCAGCTTCCAGGCGATCTCGCCGCTGGAGCGGCGGATCCCGTAGACGGCGTCGGTGTGGCGGGTCGAGATCACGACTTCGTCGCGACCGCGCGGCTCGATCGAGTTGATGTGGACGGGGTCGAAGGAGGCCAGCCCCTGCAGCCGCCGGCGCGGGTTGGCGAGCACGTTGCGCCACCAGCGACCGGTCTCGTCGAGGCCGATGCGCCCGCGGGAGCTCCAGCGCCAGCGCACCCGCCCTTGCCGGTCGAGCTCCTGGATCTCGGCCGAGACGACCGCCGCCTCGGCCGGTCCCCCGAAGCGGCGCAGGTCGGCCGTTTCGGGGGCGTAGGCGTCGACCAGGACGTTGCCCTCGCCGACCTCGACGAACTCGTGGCCGTCGACGATCGTGCCCCGCGTCCTGACCAGCCGCAGCAGCCGACCGTCCTGCGAGCGCACCTCGTGGGCCATGCGCGGATCGAGCCCGTAGCCGTCGCCGAAGGAGCGCGCCCAGGCGATCGTGCCGTCGGCGAGGACCTGCGCCCAGAGCGCCCGCGTGTCCGGGCTGTGCCACCAGCGCGGCTCGCCCGTCTGGTCGAACACGATCACCCAGGAGCGCGCCTGGCCGGAAACGCGCAGGCTGACGGTGAACAGGCCCGGCGGGGCGGGCCGCAGCGATTCGAATCGCCAGCTGGGGAAATCGGCCGGTAGGCAGCGAGCGCTCCGATCCGGGGCCGCTCCGCCGTCGCAGCGGACCGCGTCGCGGACGGTTGCGGGCTGGGCCTCGTCGCCGTCGCCGCAGCCGCCGAGCAGCGCCAGGGCCGCGAGCGCCGTTGCCGCGATCGCGGCGAGGGATGCGAGTCCGAGGAAGCGGCTCATCTGCGTTGTCTATCCGTTCACGTCTGTTCGCCGCACGTTTCGCGGTTTGGGCCGGGGGTACCAGTCGGGTCCAGACTAAATCGAAGGAAGGTGGACGACGACATGGGCATTCTCGACAAGCTCTCCGGACGCGCCAAGAAGGCGGCCGGCGACCTCGCCGATGATCCCTCGCTGCGCCGTCAGGGCCGCAACGAGGAGAAGAAGGGCGAGAAGCAGGAGGAACGCGACCGCGCTCGCGAGCAGGCCGACCAGAAGGCCGACGAGGCTGCGGAGATGGAGCGCAAGACCTGAGCTAGTAGCGCGGCGGCTCGCGGACTTCGCGCCGTTCTTCGACTGGCGCGTCGGCCGGGGCCGCCCGCCGGCGGTCGCGGCGCAGCGTCGCCCACTGCCAGAGGCCGATCGCGAGGCCGGCGGCGCCGGCGATCATCAGGATCAGCCCGACCGTGTCGAGGCTGACGCCTTCGATGTGGAGGTCGGTGGCGTAGCGCAGGATCGCCCCGACCGCGATCACGAAAATTGCTCCGGCTGCAGTCATGTGAGCCAGTCTACCCTCGGCCCTGGTGGCCGAAACGGATCGCTCGCCCGATCGTCCGCAGCCGATCACGCGGGTCGCGGGTTGCGCACTCTTTTTACACAGGCGCCGCGAAAGATTTACGAACCGCGCGCCACGTGCATGACTTTTTTTGTCTGAGTACAATCATGAAGACGATGAGGGCGGACTGGACAGACGACCGGCTGGACGAGCGCTTCGACCGGATCGACGAACGCTTCGACCATGTAGACCGGCAGTTCGCGGAAGTCGACCGAAGATTCGAACAGGTCGGTCGCCGCTTCGACCAGGTCGAAGCGCGCTTCGATCGACTCGAAGCGCGTTTCGATCGTTGGGCGCGACTCAATCTCTCGATGCTCGGCGGATTTGCGATTGCCCTGCTGGGGATCGTGCTCTCGAGCATGTAGCTCGCCGGGCAGCGTTCGACCTCAGCGTGGCGGCGGCAGCTGCGCGGCCATCTGGGCGTAGCCGGCGGCGCTGGGGTGGATGCCGGTGTCGCCGCTGATCACCCAGGGCGGGCCCTCGGCGGGGCCGGGGCAGAAGGAGAGCGGGTGGAGGACGCGCAGCTCGTCCTGGGTCGGGTCGGACTGGACGCTGCGTCCGTCGACCAGGTAGCCGAGGCTGGAGCAGGTGTAGGTGGAGGGGTAGACCGGCGAGATGTCGATGCCGACGCTGAAGTGCGGCGGCGCGACCGGCAGCAGCCGCGTCTCGCTCACTTCGGCCGCGACGGCGGCGATCCGTTCGTTCAGCAGGGCACCCATCATCGCGATCTGGGTGGCGCTGTAGGCGAGCGCCGAGGAGGGCACCGAGAGGTGGTACTGCATCAGGTAGATCGTCGAGCTCGTGCCGTCGACCAGTTCCGCGTAGAGCTGCTTCAGGTTTTCGTCGAGGTCGACCCCGGCGAAGGCTTCTTCGATGCACTCGCGGTAGCGGCCGGCGATGTCGGACCAGATCGCGCAGCCCATGTTGTCGACCCCGAACAGCATTTCGGAGAGCAGCGGGTTGGCCCCCATCGTCATCACGATGTAGTCGGGGTCCTCCTCGATCACCCGCCTGGTGGTCGGGTGGAACTGGCCGCCGCCGATCCAGTCGGACGGTTCGGAGCCGGTCACCGCGAAGTTGGCGAAGTTGCCGATGCCATGCTCGTTCGCCCACTGCGCGACCCAGGAGACGTTGTTGGCGAGGCCGTAGTCGGGCGCGTACTCGACCGCGCCGGCTTCGTTGCTGGTCACGGCCGAGTTGGAGGAGCAGGCGTCGTCGTAGATCTTCCCCGGCTTGCAGGAGAGCAGGCTCGTAAACGGCATCGGCGCGCCGTTGCCGTAGTAGCCGAAGCCGGCGGTGACCGAGTCGCCGATCGCGCGCACCGAGGCGCCGGCGCCGCGCGCGACGACGACCTGCACCGGGGTGACGAGCGCGCCCTTCGCCGCCGAGCGCCCGGCGCCGCGCGCCCGCGCCCGCAACTCGATCGACTCGGCGCCGCGGAAGCGCGCCCAGGGACGGTAGACGAGGCGACCGTTGCGGATCCGGGCGCGGCCGTGCAGGTCGCCGCGGACGACCCGCCAGCGCACCCTGGCGCCGCAGCGGGGCAGCCTCGTTCGCAGCGTCGTGCCGGGCCGGATGCGCAGGCGCGGCACGTCGGCGCAGAGCCGGCGCGGGTGGCCGCGGGGGAGCCGCTGCAGCCTGCGATCGCCGCCGGCGAGCTCGGCCCTGCCGTCGCGGTCGATGTCGAGCGCCTCGTTGGCGACGACCTCGACCCGGACGCCGGCCCGGACCAGCCGGGTCAACTCGCGGTCGAGCCGGATCCCGTGCACGAAGACGAAGCGACGGCGGCGATCGGGCGAGCGCAGGGCGCCGCCGTGGGTGCGGGTGCGCACGGTCCAGACCCGGTTCAGCCTGCTGCCGCGCCCGCCCAGCGTCACCCGCAGCTCGACCCGCTGGCCGCGCAGCGCGATCGGGTAGCGCACCGGGATCAGCAGCGCCGCCCGCCCGCCGATCGCCTGCCCCAACCGGACCTTGCCGACCTCGATCTGCATCGGCGCCGTCTCCGCGCCCGCGGTTCCCGGCAGCAGCGCCGCGAGACCGGCCAGGGCCAGGCAGGCGGATGCGAGCGAGCGCCTCGCGGTTCTCGGGCCATGGGCCAAAACTGGCACGCGCGAAGGCTACCCGCCGCTAACCTCGGCGCCGATGACGAGAGCGCGGATCGCAGTGCTGTCGCTCGCCCTGCTCGCCTGCGCCGCGGGGCCGGCGGCGGCTGTCTCTCGGGGCGCCGTCACCTGGACGGTGAAGGGCGGCGGCTACGGCCACGGGGTGGGGATGAGCGCCTACGGCGCCTACGGCTTCGGCCGCCACGGCGCCGGCTACCGCCAGATCCTCTCCCACTACTACCGCGGGATCGGCCTGAAGACGCTGCCGCGCTCGCCGCAGGTGACGGTGCTGCTGGCGATCAGCCCGACCGACATCCTCTTCAGCGGCGCCAGGGTCGCCTGTGGCCGCAGGCTCGACCCGAAGCGCGCCTACCGCGCCCGCCGCCGCGGCGGCTCGGTGCGGCTGCTGTCCAGCTCGGGCAGGCTGCTCGCCCGCTGCGGCGCCCGCCTGCACGCCGAGGCCCGCCGCACGGTGCGGATCGCCGGGGTCGGGGCCTACCGCGGCGCGCTCGAGGCGGTGCCGACCGATTCCGCCGCCGGCTCGCTCAACGCGATCAACCGGCTCGACGTGAATGCCTACGCGCGCGGCTCGCTGCCGGGCGAGGTGCCGCCGGAATGGCCGATGGCGACGCTGAAGGCGTTCGCGGTCGCGGCCCGCTCGATCGCGCTCTCGACCGACGTCGGCGGCAACGGCTTCGACCTCTACGCCGACACCCGCACCCAGGTCTACGGCGGCGCCGGGATCGAGAGCGAGCGCACCAACCGGGCCGTGCGCGCGACCCGCAACCAGGTTGCGACCCACGGCGGCGAGGTCGCCCAGACGACCTACTTCTCCTCCTCCGGCGGGCGTACCGAGTCGGGCTTCCTCGGCGCCCCCGACGTGCCCTACCTGCGCAGCGTCAACGACCCCTATGACCACTACTCGCCGCAGCACCGCTGGAGCTTCCGCTTCAGCCAGGCGCAGATGAACGCCAGGCTCGGCGCCTACCTCAAGGGCCGCCTGCGCGCGATCAGGGTGACCAAGCGCGGCGACTCGCCGCGGATCGACTACGCGCAGCTGATCGGCACCGGCGGGCGGACGACGATCCGCGGCGACACGCTCGCCGCCGCGCTCGGCCTCTACGACCGCTGGGCCTACTTCAAGAAGAGCCGCTGAGCGGGGCGGGGGAGATCAGACAGTCGTCGCGGTCGGCCATCGCCAGCGGCCTGTCGTTCGGGAAGGCGGTCAGCAGCGCGTCGGCGATCAGCCGTCCGCGCGCCGCGTAGCCCTCCGAGGTGAAGTGGATGCCGTCGGGGATGAACCAGGGCTCGCGCACGTCGGAGGCCCAGTCGTAGATCCGCATGTGCGGCCAGCGGTCGCAGGCTTCGAGCAGCGCCTGGTCCCACTCCTCCATGTTCTTGGCCGAGTACGGCCCGCCGTCGACGATCGACTTGACGTTGACCCAGAGCACCGGTTCGTCGCCGATCGTCCCCATCATGCTGTCGATCCGGTCGTCGTAGGTGAAGGAGGAGCCGGCGGCGACGTTGGCCGCCTCGTTGGTCCCCATCGCCAGCACCCAGCAGCCCTCGAAGCCTTCGTTCTTCCACGCTTCGGCGACTTCCTGCGCGTTCGGCAGGCCTTCGAAGTTCTCGTAGATCGAGCGCGCGCCGGAGACCTCGAGGTGCTGGGTGGTCGCGCCGACGCGGGCGTACTGCGAGCTGATCAGTTCGTCGGGCGGCAGGAACTCCTCGGAGACGAGCCCCTCCGAGGTCGAGTCGCCGATGTGGACGACCCCTTCGCAGGAGGTGGCGAGCGGGCCGGCCGCCTTCTTCTTCGCCTTCACGGTCTTGGCGACGGTTTCCGAGCCGATTGCCTGCTCCTCGTGCGAGACGCCGACGCCGGCGAGGCCGGCGAGCGCGACCGCGGCGACCGCGGCGCTGCCGCCCGCGATCGCCCAGCCGCGACCGTCCAGCCGCTCGGGCCGCAGCTCGCCGGCGCGCCAGCGCGCCCAGAGGCGGCCGAGCGCGCCGTGGCGGATCGGGTTCTCGACGTAGCGCCAGGAGAGCTCGGCGGCGCCCATGATCGCGGCGACCTGGAGGATCGCCCGCGCCAGGTCGGCGCTCTGCGCCGTGTCGGGCGTGGTCAGGACGATGATCGGCAGCGTCCAGAGGTAGATCCCGTAGGAGCGTTCGCCGATCCAGCGCATCGGCCGGCAGCCGACGATCGGGCCGAGCCGCGAGGCCGGGTGGGCGAGCGAGGCGACGGCGAGCACCGAGGCCAGCGCGAGCAGGGCGAAGCCGCCGCGGTAGAGGAAGGGCGAGAACTCGTCGGCGCGCCAGAACATCAGGAAGATCGCGAGCAGGCCGGCGACGCCGGCGACCTCGATCGTGCGCCGCGCCTGCGGGGCGATCCGCGCGTGCAGGCGGCGGCTCGGCCAGAGCATCGCCAGCGCCGCGCCGGCGAGCAACTCGAGCGCGCGGGTGTCGGTGCCGTAGTAGACGCGCGAGGGGTCGAGCGAGGGGCTGTAGAGGATCGCCATCAGGATCCCCGAGCAGAGCGCCGCGCCGACCGTGACCAGGGCGAGCCGCGGCCGGGTGCCGCCGGCGCGCACGCTGTCGGGGACGAAGCGCAGCCCCGCCATCAGCAGGAAGGGCCAGACGATGTAGAACTGCTCCTCGACCGAGAGCGACCAGAGGTGGTTGAGCGGCGAGGGCGGCGCGAAGCGCTCGAAGTAGGAGACGTCGTGGAGGATCAGCCACCAGTTGTTGAAGTAGGCGGCGGCGCTGAGCGCGGCGCTGCGGAAGTCGGGCGGCTGGTGCGGCCCGATCAGCGTCACCCAGGCCATCACCACGATCAGCATCAGGAAGAGGCCGGGCAGCAGGCGGCGGGCGCGGGCGAGCCAGAACGACTTCAGCCGGCACCCGCCCTTGCCCGCCTGGTTGAGCAGGATGTCGGTGATCAGGTAGCCGCTGAGGGTGAAGAAGACGCCGACCCCGAGCAGGCCGCCTTCGGCCCAGCCGAAGTTGAGGTGGTAGAGGATCACGCCGAGCACGGCGATCGCCCGCAGGCCGTCGAGGCCCGGCATGTAGCGCCCTTGCCCGCGCTTTACCGGTCTAGGCATAGGCGGAGACCATTGCAAGCGCCGCCCCCAGCAACGGCGCGTCGGCGGCGAGCTGCATCGCCACGGCCTCGCCGAGCGAGGTCGCGATCGCGCTGCTCACCGCGGCCTGGCGGCGGGCGAAGCGGCGCGCCCGGGGCAGCTCCGGGGCGGACTCGAGCTGCGGTTCGCCGGCGGGGGCCTGCGAGTAGGCGAGGCAGCCCTTGATCCCGTTGGCGATCAGCCGCGCCCGGTACTCGGCGCCGGCCGCGGTCGGGTGCAGGTCGTCGGCCTGCATCAGGTCCTTGCGGGTAGCGGCGACACGGTGCCAGTCGGGCACCTGCGTGCCCGGCCGGGAGGCGGCGAAGGAGCGCACGACGGCGTTCTTGCCGCTGTTGTCGACGCCGTCGACGGTGAAGCCGTAGACCGTCGGCACGACCATGCAGCGGTCGCCGACCTTCGCCGCGACCGAGTTGAGGTTGCCGGCGAGGATCTCCGGATAGGCGGGGTTGTCGTTGGTGCCGGCGTCGAAGACGATCACCGAGTGCGAGGGGTCGTAGGACTCCTGGAAGAGGTCGAAGATCTGGTAGCTGTTGTAGCCGCCGACCGCGTTGGTGGTCAGCTGCACGCCGGGCAGGTGGCGCTGCAGGTAGGGGATCGTCAGCACCTCGATGCTGTCGCCGACGACGAGCACGCCGCCGTTGCCGCTCGCCGCCGCGGCAGGCGCCGGGGAGAGCAGGGCCAGGGCGAGGAGCGCCGCCTGCGCAGCCAGCAAAGCGAGCTTGCGCGGCCCCGGCATCCGGCCATTTCTACACTACGGCGATGCGCTCCGGGCACGCGGCGGTACTCATTGCGATCGCCGCCCTGGCGCCGGCCCTGCCCGCCTGCGGGGAGGACGAGAGGGCGACGGCAGGCGGCGGCGCGGCGACGACGAGCGCCGCCCCGGCGGGAGTGCAGGGCGCCGCGCCGGCGAACAGCGCCGAGCCGGCCAGCACCGCGGCGGCGACGAAGCGCTGCCGCCGCACCCTCGGCGAGTTCCTCGACGCGATCGAATCGCTCGCCAACGCGGTCGCGGTCGGGCTCGACTACGAGCGCTATCTCGCCGCGGTCGACGGGGTCCGCGAGACCTACGCGGCCACCGACGCCGAGCGCCTCGGCCTCGTCTGCCTCGCCCGCGTCGCCGGCCCCGCCGAGGCCTCGCTCAACCTCTACATCGACGCCGCCAACGAGTGGGGCGGCTGCCTGGCCGAGAGCTCCTGCGAGTTCGGAGCGATCGAAGCCCAGGTCCAGCGCCGCTGGCAGCAGGCCTCCACCCGCCTCGCCCAGGCGCGGAGAGGCCTGCGCTCCGTCAACTGAACAGATCGGCGGCGCTGACGAGCAGCACCCCTTCGTCGTCGGCTTGGCGAGTGAGCGCAGATGCGAATCCGCGGGCGAAGACGGCGAGGGTTGCGTCCACTGCTTTCTTTCCCAGCCTCCGCTGTTGATCGCGCAGCTCGTCGAGCACGGAGGCCGGCGCCTTTGCCGACCACTTGCATGAACCGAGCAGCACCGGTTCTTGCTTGCTTGTGGCTACGACGTCTATCTCCATGTCGCCGGTTCGGGACCACC
>DASTVL010000239.1:0-8368 GCA_035759115.1 Solirubrobacterales bacterium
GCGGCAGAGGGTCTCGTCGCAGAAGGCCCAGAGGTCGGCGAGGCTGCCGCCGCCGCGGGTGACGACGATCGCCTCGACCGCGGGCGCCGCCGCCAGCCCCTGGATCGCCGCCCCGATCGCCGGCGCGGCGCGGCGGTCCTGCACCGGAGCGAAGGCCCAGACGACCGTGCCGGCCCAGCCGCGGCGCCGCAGGCCGGCGATCAGGTCGCGCCGCGCGGCGCCGCTCTCCGCGGTCACGACCCCGATCGTCTTCGGCAGCCGCGGCCGCGCCAGCTGCCGCTGCAGCTCGAACAGCCCCTCGGCGCGCAGCTGCTTGCGCAGCGCCTCGAGCCGGGCAAGCAGGTCGCCCTCGCCGGCGAGTCGGAGATCGGTTACGCGGAATGAGAACGCGGGCGAGGAGGTGGCGCTGCCGGTGAAGTAGTCCGGCCCGCCGGCAGCGACAAATTCCGCGCCGTCTCGCAACGCTCCCCCGGGAAGATCGAGCGCAGCCAACTCATTGGCCCAGATCGTGCAGGGAACGGCGCCGTCGGCGTCGCGCAGCTCGAAGTACGTCTGTTTCTGCGTGTGCCGGAGGCCGGTGACCTCTCCGATGAGCTGAACCCGCGCCCGCTTGCGAAGCTCGTCTCGAAGCGTCTTCGCATAGCGGCCAACCGCGAACGGACCTGGCAATTCCACGCCGTCAGGCTATCCAGACAGGTCCGTCATCCGGCGCGCCAACGCCTGGCCCACGACTTCAGCTCTGTCAGCGCCGGGCCGAGCTCGGCGCCGGCCTCGGTCAGCGAGTAGCTGACCCGGACCGGAGAGCCCGCTTCGACCTCCCGCGAGACCAGCCCTTCCTGCTCGAGCTCGCGCAGGCGGCGCGAGAGCAGGCGATCGGACATCCCGGGCACCGCGCTGGCGAGCTCGCCGAAGCGCAGCGGGCCGGCGGTCAGGGCGGAGACGATCGCCCCGGTCCAGCGCTTGCCGATCAACTCGATCGCGGCGTGGAAATGCGGGCAGACCCCGGTGGGCTGCTCTTGCGCGGGCGTGACCTCCACCTCGTCTCAGCTTACTGAACGTAAGTGACGGGCCCGCCGGGCGCGCCTGCTTGTATTCGCCCGTGACCGTTCTCGACTGGGCGATCGTCGCCTTCACCGTCGCCTTCGCGATGTGGGGCTACCGGCAGGGACTGATCGTCGGCCTGCTGACCCTGCTCGGCTTCGCCGCCGGCGCCTTCGCCGGCAGCCGGGTCGGGCCGCTGCTGCTGAGCGGCGGCTCGAGCTCCCCCTACGCGCCGCTCTTCGCCGCACTCGGAGCGCTGCTCGTCGGCGCCCTGGTTGCGATCACGCTGGAGACCCTGGCGCTGGGCATGCGCGAGCACCTGATCCGCGGCCACGTGCTGCGCCTCGCCGACGGCGCGGGAGGGGCGGCGCTGATCGCGGCGGTGGCGCTGGGGCTGATCTGGGTCTTCGGCGCCGTCGCCCTGCACGCGCCCGGCACCGCCGAGCTGCGCGGCGACGTCCAGCGCTCGCTGATCCTGCAGCGGCTGAACCGGCTGTTGCCGCCCTCGGGGCCGGTGCTGAACGCGCTCAACCGGGTCGACCCGGCGCCCTCGATCTCCGGCCCGACCGCGCCTGTCTCACCGCCCGACCCCGCGATCGCCGCCGACCCCGACGTGCGCCGCGCCGGCCGCTCGGTCGTGCGCGTGCTGGGCACCGCCTGCGGCCTCGGGGTCGAGGGCTCGGGTTGGGTCGGCGCGCCCGGCCTCGTCGTCACCAACGCCCACGTCATCGCCGGCGAGGAGGACACGCGGGTGATCACGATCGACGGCGCCTCGCTCGAGGCCGAACCGGTCCGCTACGACATCGAAAACGACCTCGCGGTGCTGCGCATCGACGCCGCGGTCCCGCCGCTGGAGATCGCCGCCGCGCCCAAGCGCGGAACCGGCGGCGCCGTGCTCGGCTATCCCGAGAACGGCCCCTACGCAGCCGGCGCCGCCCGGCTCGGCGACGTCAATACCGTGATCAGCGAGGACGCCTACGGCAACGGGCCGATCCGGCGCTCGATCGCCTTCCTGCGCGGCAAGGTGCGCAGCGGCAACTCGGGCGGCCCGCTGGTGGATTCGCGCGGCCGGGTGCTGGCGACGGTGTTCGCCTCGACCACCGACGGGCCGCCCGGCGGCTTCGGAATCCCCAACGACGTTGTCCGCTCCGCGCTCGGCTCTGCGGGAGCCCCGGTGGATACCGGACCCTGCACCGGGTAGACACAAGTAGTACCCGACCTCTTCCAACACTAAATTTCCCGGCAGTGAAATCTCAATCCATCGAGGCGCAACGGCGTCGCCGCCTGGTCACCCGCGCGCTGCCGCTCAGCGTCGTCGCGATCGTCGCCTTCATCCTCGGCGCCGTGGCGGGCGTGCCGGGATCGCCGGAGAAGGAAGCGGCGGATCGCTTCGCCGAAGCCTGGAGTCGCAAGGACTTCGGCGCGATGTACCGCGAGCTGAACGAAGAGTCGCGGCGCTCCGTCGGTGTCAAGGGCTTCGCCCGGGCCTACCGCGAAGCGGCGGAGGTGGCGACGCTGCGCACGATCGCCGTCGACGAGGCGGGCGACCCGAGCAGCGGCGACGGGGCGACCGTCGTCCCGGTGCCGGTCCGCGCCGGCACGGTCGCCTTCGGCGAGGTCGCCACCGAGCTCGGGGTCCCCTACGCCGACGGCGGCATCGCCTGGAACCCGAGCCTGGCGTTCCCCGGCCTGCGCGAGGGCGAGCAGCTCGAGAACCGGCTCGACCTCGCCGAACGGGCCCCGATCCTCGCCCGCGACGGCATGCCGCTGGCCGAGGGGCCCGCGGCCGAACGCGAACACCCGATCGGCAGCGCCGCGATCGACGTCACGGGCGAAGTCGGCGAAGCGCCAGAAGAAGACCTGGCGAAACTGGCGCGACAGGGCTTCCCACCGGAAACGCTGGTCGGCGTGACCGGACTCGAGCAGGCCTTCAACCGCCGCCTCGCCGGCCGGCCGGGCGGCTCGCTGCTCGCCGCCGGCAATGGATCGACGCGGATCCTCTCGCAGGCCGAGCCGGTCGCGGGCGCGCCGGTGAAGACGACGATCGACCCCGATCTCCAGGTGGCCGCGGTATCGGCCCTGGCGGGCCGGGCGGGGGGCGTCGCCGTGCTCGACACCCGCCGCGGGGACGTGCGCGCGCTCGCCGGCCAGGCGTTCTCGGCGCCGCAACCGCCGGGGTCCACCTTCAAGATGATCACCACCGTCGCCGCGCTGCAGAAGGGCGTGCTCTCGCTCGACGAGGAATACCCGATCGTCGACGGCGCTGACGTCGGCGGCCGCTTCATCAGCAACGCCAACGGCGAGCTCTGTGGCGGCACCTTCCCGGAAGCCTTCGCCCACTCGTGCAACGCCTACTTCGCCCCGCTCGGGCCCGAGATCGGCAACGACGACCTCGTCGCCGCCGCCGAGCGCTTCGGCTTCAACGCGCCGCCGACGCTCTACGCGGAGCGCATCGTCGCAGCGGTCGAACCGGCCGAATCGACGATCCCGACCGAGATCGGCGAGGACGTCGACCTCGGCGTGACCGCGATCGGCCAGGGCGAGGTCCTGACCACGCCGCTGCTGATCGCCAACGTCGCCCAGGCGATCGCGAACGGGGGCGTGCGTTCGCCGACCTCGGTCGTCGCCAATCGCCGGCTGCGCCCTGAGGCCCGGCCGCAGCGCGTGATGTCGAAGCAGCTGGCGAGCCAGCTCTCCGACCTGATGGTCGGTGTGGTCACCGAAGGCACCGGCTTCGCCGCGGCGATCGACGAGGCCCAGGTGGCGGGCAAGACCGGCACCGCCGAGCTCGGCCCCAAACCCGGAACCGAGGAAGAAGAGGAACCGGAGCAGATCAAGGACGCCTGGTTCGCCGCCTTCGCCCCCGCCGAGAAGCCCCGCCTCGCGGTCGGCGTGATGCTGATCGAAGCCGAAGCCGCCGGCGGCGAAGTAGCCGCCCCGATCGCCGGTCAGGTGCTCTCGGCCGGGCTCTGAGCTAGAGGTCGAGCGTGACCGTCGCCGGGCCGTGCTCGCCGGGGATGGAGAGGACCAGGGGCCGGTTCTCGGAGGCCGAGGCGGGCAGCTCGAAGATCAGCAGCGAGCCCTCGATCGGGCCCTGCTGGGGGGTCGAGTCGAGGATCGGGATCTGTTCCTGCGATTCGACCGTGCCGCCGAGCGGGAAGGCGTAGAGGCTCTCGCTCTCGACCACCTCGAAGGTCTCGTGGTCGGCGTCGGTGATCGTGAACGAATCGGCCAGCTCCTGCTCCTCTTCGCTTTCGTTCTGGACTTCGAGGAAGACCCCGAAGTAGGCGGAGCCGGGCGGCGCTTCCTCCTGGCCGACGAGGTAGGCGGAGTCCTCGTTGTCGTCGGGGTTGAGGAAGCGGGAGAAGATCACGTTGTACTTGAGCTCACCCAGCTCGACCGGCTGGCCCTCGACCACGTCCTTGCTCTCCTCCTCAGAGCCGCAGGCGGCGAAGGCGAAGACCGCCGCGAGCAGCGCGAGCGCGGCGAGCAGCGGCGAGGGGAGTCTGCGGACGGAGGCCATCGGCGGCGAGGAGTCTATAAAGGCGCTCGGCAGCCCGTCCCTAGGGGATGCCCGTCGCGTGGGGATTGCCGCCGGCGACGGCGATCGGGGCGGGCGCCGCCTCGTCGCTCTCGATCCGATCGCGCAGCCGCCGCAGCGCCTCGTTCCAGCCGCGCTGCTGGGAGCGGGCGTTGCCGGAGAGCGCCTCGACCGCCCGGTCGACCGGGTTCGACGGCTCGGTCCAGTGGGAGACCTGCAGCCTGGTCAGCGAGCCGCCGGCCTCGGTCAGCTCCCAGACCGTGGTCGACGGGATCCGGTTGCCGCGGCCGCCGCAGCCGCGCTCGACCAGCTTGTACGGCGGCTCCAACTCGGCGATCGCAGTGTCCATCCAGGCCTTGCGCAGCGGCGCCATCACGCGGAAGCGGGCGCCCGCGCCGATCCCGCTCGAGTCGAGCCGGGTCAGGTGGAAGCCCGCCAGGAAATGGTCGGTGAAGGAGGGACGCTGGGCGAGGTCGGAGATCGCGGCGAAGACGCGCTCGCGGGGAGCGTCGATCTCGATCTCAGCGCTGAGCGGGCCCATGCGGGGGCGATTCTATGGAGGCGCCGGGCAGGGCGTTTGGCGAGATGGCGGCGACGGGTATATCTGCGGAAAATTTCGGATGACGCGGCTTGCACAAGGCGCTAGGCTCGACCAGCGAACAGCGCCGGAAAGGAGTAGCCATAACCGCCAGTCTCACCCCCGCTCCAGCTTCCGATCACCACTCCGCCGGGACAACGCCGGGAGCCGGCACCTACTACTGCATCGAGTGCGGCTCACAGCTCGCCCTGCGTGAGGACGACCGGCTCCCCCCCTGCCCCCGCTGCGGCGCCGAGAGCTTCCAGCTCGACTCGATCTTCGAGCCGATGCAGGAGCACGGCGAGACCACAGCCGAGTTCGAGACCCTGACCGAGGCCGCCCCGGCGAGTTGGCTGGAAGAGCTACGCGCCGGCCTCGAGCTGGGCAGCCGCCGTCTCGTCTGCCGTGACGAGCGGGGCGAGGTGCTCGACTTCGAGATCGGCGCCGGCTGGTCGCGGATCGGCCGCAGCGTCGCCGCCGACATCCGCCTCGACGACCCCAGCGTCTCCCGCCGCCACGCCCTCGTCGTCTCCGAACCGGGCGAGACGCTGCGCGTGCTCGACGATCGCAGCCTCAACGGCATCCTCGTCAACGGCGACGTGGTCGAGTGGGGCAAGCTCGAGGACGGCGACGAGCTGACGATCGGCCGCTACCGGTTGTTCGCGCTCGAAGCCTGAGCGCCGCTTCGCGCAAATTCCGGCCTACGGCGGCCGTAGAGTTGGCGCATGGACTCAGCCCACGATCCCTCGATCGCGGCCGAGCAGGCCCGCGCCCGCCTGCACGAAGAGATCGAGCGCGTGCGCAGCGGCGTCGAGGAGATGCTCGCCGAGCAGGGCGGCGACCACGATCATCCGGAGCTGCGCAGGGAGCTGGAGGAGATCCGCAGGGAGAGCAGGCGCTACGTCAAGAAGCGCGTCGCCAAGGCCGAGCGCCGCACGAACAAACGCCTCGACGCGATCGAACGCCGGATCGACAAAGTCGAGCAGGATCGCCAGTACGCCGAGTGGCGCATCCACACCAACAACGAGCAGATGCTCGACGGGCTCCTTCGGGAGATTCGAGCTATAGCGGACCTACTTACTCGGTCGAGATAGACGGATCGGCCTGCACCTTGTGCGGCACGATCATCAGGAAGTGGTCGGGCGCCGCCGAGGCCAACCCGGTGATCCGCTCGGCCTCGTCGTCCTGGCCGGTGGCCCGCAGCTCCGCGGCGTAGTGCCCGAGCAGGTCTTCGACGTCGAGCCGGCCCTCCGAGTCGATCTCCTTGAGCTCGACTTTGGCGCCCTCGCCGAGCCGCGCCTCGAGCTTCTCGCGGTCGATCCCGAAGGCGTTGTGGCGGACGTAGACGCGGCCCCCCGTCATCCCGGCGCAGGCCCAGGGGCCGATGTCGCCGAGCACGACCGCCCGGCCCGAGGTCATGTACTCGAAGGCGAAGCCCTTCGCGTTGGCGCGGTCGACGACGCAGCCGCGGCTGTCGTCGAGGTCGCCCTCGGGCTCGCCGCCGAGCACGACGTCGGCGCCGGAGAGGCGGATGCAGAAGCGCGAGTCGGCCGATCCCTGGACGAAGAGCCGGCCGCGCTGGGCGCCGTAGGCGAAGGACTTGCCGACCGAGCCGTTGAGCCGCTTGCCCTTCGCCCCCTTGCCCTTCAGCACCGAGATGGTGCCGCCCAGCATCGTCTTGCCGACGCCGTCCTGGGCGCCGCCCTCGACCCGGATCGAGACGCCGTAGGAGTTGAAGGCGCCGAGCCCCTGGCCGGCGACCGAGCCGCCGTTGAACTCGAGGTCGGCGAGCACGTCGTCGCTGGACTCGGGCCCGCCGTCGAAGATGCGTGAGCGGGCGATCGCGCCGGCCAGCTCGGTGCCGAGCACGCGGTCGTTGGCGTCGGTCGCGCGCGGGAAGCGGTTGCTGACCGTGCCGCCGCCGGAGCAGACTTCGCCGGCGAGGGCGCCGATCTGGGCCGAGGCCTGCTTGGCCTCCATCCGGATCGGCCGGGCGACGACCAGCCCCGCCTCGGCACGCTCCCCGGCGATCTCCTCGGCCACCGGCAGGTCGAGCGGCTCGAGGTCGAGGAACTCCTCCAGCGGCGTGATCAGCGGCGCCAGGTCGACCTGGTCGTGGTGGGAGACCTGCTCGAGCAGGTCGTAGCGACCGACCAGGTCCTGAGCGCGGTCGTAGCCGAGCGAGGCGACGACCTGCTTGACCTCCTCGCCCATCGCCGCGAAGAAGCGGGCGCAGCTCTCGGCCGCGACATCGACCGCCTGCGGGGTGAACTTCTTCAGGCCGTGATCCTGGGCCTGCTCGACGGTCTCGATCTGGGTCGCGATGCCGACGTGGCAGGTGTCGAGCTGGCAGCCGCGGCAGATCGTGCAGCCGAGGCTGACCATCGCCAGCGTGCCGAAGCCGACCCGGTTGGCGCCGAGGCAGTGCAGCTTGACGATGTCGTGGCCGGTGCGGTAGCCGCCGTCGGCCCAGATCTCGACGCGGTTGCGCAGGCCGGCCTCCATCAGCGCCCGGTGCACCGCGCGGGTGCCGATGTCCGAGGGCAGGCCGACGTGGCGCAGCGCGTGCTGGCGGGCGGCGCCGGTGCCGCCCTCGAAGCCCGAGAGGGTGATGATGTCGGCGCCGGCCTTGGCGATGCCGAGCCCGATCGTGCCGATGTTCGGCACCACCGGCACCTTGACCGAGACACGCACGTCGGGGTTGACCGTCTTCAGCTCGTCGATCAGCTCGGCCAGGTCCTCGATCGAGTAGAGGTCGTGGTTGTTGGAGGGCGAGATCAGGTCGGTGCCGGGCGCTGCGTTACGCGCGGCGGCGACCTTCTCGGAGACCTTCTTGCCGGGCAGGTGGCCGCCCTCGCCGGGCTTGGCGCCCTGGCCGATCTTGATCTCGGCGACGTAGGAGGAGTTGATCATCTCCGCCGAGACGCCGAAGCGGCCCGAGGCGACCTGCTGGCCGCGCCATTTGCGGTACTTGCCGTACATGTCGCGGATCTCGCCGCCCTCGCCGTTGACACAGAGGACGTTGATCGATTTCGCCGCCTCGGCGTAGGCGCGGAAGGCCGGCTCGGACTGCGAGCCGAAGCTCATCGAGGAGATCACGACCGGGTAGTCGTGGTGGCCGACGCCGGCGTCGACGGACGACGGATCGGCGAGCGGCTCGCGGTCGCCCTTGAGGCCCATGATGTGGCGCATCGAGATCGGGCTCTGGG
>DASTVL010000240.1:0-6839 GCA_035759115.1 Solirubrobacterales bacterium
GGACCTCTACGCACCGGCACGTCGCTGTAGAGCGGCTAACCTCAGGGCGTGGCTACCGCCAGTCGTCGTCGCCTTCCTGCGCTGCTGTCGCGCCGCAACGGGACGAGCGCCGACGCTGAGATCGTCGGCACGGTGCGGCTCGGCCGGCGCACCAAGGACCTGGTCAAGCGCCTGCGCCCGGGCGAGATCGCGGTCGTCGACCACGTCAACATCGACCGCATCGCCGCCGAGGAGCTGGTCGCGACCGGGGTGCGGGCGGTCGTCAACGCCGCATCCTCCAGCGACGGTCGCTACCCGAACGCCGGCCCGCTGCTGCTCGTCCGCGCCGGGATCGCCCTGATCGACGTCGAGGACGGCGACCCGTTCGCGCTGCTCGAGGACGGGGCCGAGGCGACGCTTGCCGGCGGTGTGCTCAGCAGCGGCGGGCGCGAGGTGCGCGGCCGGGTGCTCGACGCCGCCGAGCTCGAGCGCCGCCTCGCGGCGCAGCGCGAGCGGGTCGACGAGGCGCTCGCCGAATTCGCCGAGAACACCGTCGCCCACGTGCGCCAGGAGACCGACCTGCTGACCGGCGCGGTCGAGTTCCCGCCGACCCGCACCGTGTTCCGCGACCGCCAGGTGCTGATCGTCGTCCGCGGCGAGGGGCACCGCAGCGACCTGAAGGCGCTGCGCGCCTACATCCGCGACGTGCGCCCGGTCGTCGTCGCCGTCGACGGCGGCGCCGAGGGCTGCCTCGAGGCCGGGCTCAAGCCCGACGTGATCCTCGGCGACATGGACTCGGCCGGGGACGCGGCCCTGTGCTGCGGCGCCGAGCTGATCGTCCACGCCTACCCCGACGGCCGCGCGCCCGGCCGCGAGCGCCTGCTCGAGCTGGGCCTGGAGCACACGCTTGTCCCCGCCGCCGGCACCAGCGAGGACGTGGCGATGCTGATGTCCTTCGAGAAGGGGGCGGACCTGATCGTCAGCGTCGGCGCCCACTTCAACCTGATCGAGTTCCTCGACCGCAACCGCGGCGGCATGTCCTCGACCTTCCTCACCCGGCTGCGGATCGGCGAGAAGCTGGTCGACGCCAAGGGCGTCAGCCGCCTCTACCACCCGGGCTCCGGCCTGGGCCCGGCGCCGCTCTTCCTCGCCGCCTTCATGATCCTGCTGGCGATCCTCGTGATCGCCTCGCCGGCGCTCGGCGACCTCGTCGACCTGGTCTGGCTCAAGATCAAGATCTGGCTCGGGCTCTAGTGGCGAGCCGGGCAAGCGTCTAGCCTCTTCCGGTCATGGGTTACAGCGCCCGCTACCACGCGACCTCGCTGATTGCCGTCTTCCTCGCGCTCGCGACCGGGATCGTGATCGGGGCGGTGCTCGGCGGCGACGCGATCGACGACACCCGCAAGGACCTCGAGCAGAGCCTCACCGGCAACCTCCAGGACGCGCGCGCGCAGGCCGACGAACTGCGCGGCGAGCTGAGTCGCGCCGACGAGTTCTCCGAGCGCGTCTACCCGGTGCTGGTGCGCGACCGCCTGCGCGGGAAACGGATCGGGCTGATTGCCTTCGGCGACCTGCCGGGCAACGTCTACGGCGCGATCGAGGAGGCGCTCGAGCCCGCCGGCGGGCGGCTGGTCGCGGTCGGCGTCGTGCGCGAGCCGGTCGACACGCGCGGCCTCGCCGATGCCCTCGCCAAGACCCGCTTCGCCAGGCTCGCGCAGGACCCCGACGCCCAGACCGCGCTCGGCGTCGGCCTGGGCCGCCAACTGGTCCGCGGCGGGTCCCTGCTCGAGCCGGTGCGCAGCAGCCTCTTCTCGCGCGCCAGCGGCAACTTCGGCCGGCTCGACGCGGTGATCGTCGTCCGCGAGCAGCCGAAGGACATGGGACCGCTGCAGCGCGAAGCGACCGGCCGGATCGAGTCCGGGATCGCGAGCGGGATCGTCGCCACCCGCGCCCCCGCGGTCGGGGTCGAGGCGACCGGCGCCGAACCGTCCTCGGTCTCCTTCTACACCGGCAACGACCTCTCCAGCGTCGACGACATCGACCTCGACGCCGGCCGCCTGGCGACGGTCTTCGCCCTGCTCGGCGCCGAGGGCAGCTTCGGCGTCAAGGGCAGCGCCGATCGCCTGCTGCCCGACCTGCTGACGCCGCGCAGATGACCTGGGTCGGCTTCCCGGTCGCGCTCGCGGTGGCGCTGCTGGTCGTGCCGGCCGGTGTGCGCGGCCTGCTCGACGCCGGCCTCGTGCGCGAGAACTACCGCGGCGCCCGGCTCGCCTTCCCGCTCGGTGCGGTGCTGGCGACGGCGGCGCTGGTCGCGCTGGCGCCGCTCGCCTTCCTCGACGACCGCGCCGACCTCGACCTGCTCGACCCGGAGCTGCGCCGCTGGCTGCCCTACGTGATCGGCGTCGCCTTCCTCGGCTTCCTCGACGACTCGCTGGGGCGGGGGGAGGCGGGCGACACGCCGCGCGGCTGGCGCGGCCACGCGCGGGCGCTGCGCGCCGGGCGGCTCTCGACCGGGGCGATCAAGGCGATCGGGGCGCTGGCGCTCGCCGCCTACGTCGTCTCCGGGCTCGGGCTCGAGTCGTGGCGCTACCTCGCCGACGTCGCGCTGCTGATCCTCGCCACCAACGCCTTCAACCTGCTCGACCTGCGCCCGGGGCGAGCGGAGAAGGGGCTCGCGCTGCTAGGCATCGGCCTCTGCCTCGGCGCCTGGACGCTCGCACCGCTGGAGCTGCTGGGGATCTTCGCCGGCCCGATCCTGGTCGGTGCCTGGTTCACGCTGCGCGAGCGGGCGATGCTGGGCGACACGGGCTCGAACCTGGTCGGCGCGGTCGGCGGCGTCTGGCTGCTGACGACGCTGGACGACGGGGCCCGTCTGATCGCGCTCGTGGCGGTCGTCGCGCTGACGATTTTCGGCGAGTTGCGATCTATTTCGAAGACGGTCGAGTCGGTTCCGCCACTGCGCTGGCTAGACTCG
Source organism: Solirubrobacterales bacterium (assembly GCA_035759115.1). Classification (GTDB taxonomy): domain Bacteria; phylum Actinomycetota; class Thermoleophilia; order Solirubrobacterales; family 70-9; genus VRUE01. The sequence continues at coordinate 2,954 of DASTVL010000240.1, forward strand.
CTCGGCAGAGAATGAATCGCCCCAAACCAGGAGACACCCGCTTCATCTTCGTCACCGGCGGCGTCGTCTCGGCCCTCGGCAAGGGGATCGCCGCGGCCTCGATCGGCCGCCTGCTCGTCTCCCGCGGCTACCGGGTGCAGCTGCAGAAGTTCGACCCCTACATCAACGTCGACCCGGGGACGATGAGCCCGTTCCAGCACGGCGAGGTCTTCGTCACCGAGGACGGCGCCGAGACCGACCTCGACCTCGGCCACTACGAGCGCTTCACCGACGAGAACACCTCGCGCGCCTCCAACGTCACCGCCGGCTCGGTCTACAACACGGTGATCAACCGCGAGCGGCGCGGCGACTACCTCGGCGCCACCGTGCAGGTGATCCCGCACATCACCGACGAGATCAAGAACCGGATCCTGATCGTCGCCGAGTCGCAGTCGGTCGACTTCGTGCTCACCGAGATCGGCGGGACCGTCGGCGACATCGAGTCGCTGCCCTTCCTCGAGTCGATCCGCCAGCTCTACACCGACCTCGGCCCGAAACGGGCGATGTTCATGCACCTGACGCTGGTGCCCTACGTCGGCCACGCCGGCGAACTGAAGACCAAGCCGACCCAGCACTCGGTCAACGAGCTGCGCCGCATCGGGATCCAGCCGCACGCGCTGGTCTGCCGCTCCGAGAGCCTGCTCGACCGCGAGATCCGCAGCAAGATCGCGCTCTTCGCCAGCCTCCCGGTCGACGCCGTCGTCTCCGCCCACGACGTCGACAACATCTACAAGGTGCCGCTCGTCTTCCGCGCCGAAGGCGTCGACGACCTCGTCCTCGACCACTTCGGCATGGAGGCCCCGGCCTCGGACATGAGCGAGTGGGAGGCGATGGTGCGCCGTGCCGAGGAGGCGACCGGCAAGGTCAAGATCGCCCTGGTCGGCAAGTACGTGCAGCTCGCCGACGCCTACAAGTCGGTGATCGAGGCGCTCGAGCACGGCGGCTTCCACCACGGGGTCGAGATCGAGGTCGAGCTGGTCGACTCGGAGAACTTCGACGCCGAGCAGCTCGAGGACGCCGACGGGGTGCTGATCCCGGGCGGTTTCGGCGAGCGCGGAATCGAGGGCAAGGTCGAAGCGGCGCGGATCGCCCGCGAGCGCTCGATCCCCTACCTGGGCATCTGCCTCGGCATGCAGATCGCCGTGGTCGAGTTCGCCCGCAGCGTCGCCGGCATGGACGGCGCCAACTCGGCCGAGTTCGACCCCGAGACGCCGTTCCCGGTTGTCGACCTGCTGCCCGAGCAGAAGGAAGTCTCCGACATGGGCGGCACGATGCGACTCGGCGCCGACCCGGTGAAGCTTCACGAGGGCACGCGGGCGCGCGAGATCTTCGACGAGGCGGTCATCTACAAGCGCCACCGCCACCGCTACGAGGTCAACATCCAGCTGCGTCGCCGGCTCGAAGACGAGGGCCTGGTCTGCGGCGGCACCTCGCCCGACGAGCGCCTGGTCGAGATGATCGAGCTGCCCGATCACCCCTTCTTCGTCGCCTCGCAGTTCCACCCCGAGTTCAACTCGCGGCCCGACCGACCCGAGCCGCTCTTCCGCGAGTTCGTCGGCGCCGCCACCCGCCACGCCGGCGAGCAGCCGGCCGAGGGCGGCGAGATCGAGGCAGATGAAGAGACTTCAAGAGACGTTCGTTCGGCTTTGCGAGATTCGTAGCCCTACGGGCGAGGAGCGCGAGGTCGCGGACTCGCTGATCGCCGAGTTGCGCGCGCTCGGGCTCGAGGTCGCCGAGGACGAGGCCGCCGGCCCGGCCGAAGCCGCCGCCGGCAACATCCTCGCGCGGCTGCCGGGACGCTCGGACCGCTGGGTGACGTTCTGCGCCCACATCGACACCGTCCCGCACGTCGGCCAGATCGAGGTGGTCGAGGGCGAGGGCGTCTTCCGCAGCGCCGGCGAGACGATCCTCGGCGCCGACAACAAGGCGGCGGTGGCGGTCTTCATGGAGCTGGTCGCCCGCGCTGCGGCCGAGACGCCGCCGGTCGGGATCGAGCTGCTGCTGACCGTCGCCGAGGAGCAGGGGCTGCGCGGCGCCAAAGCCTTCGACACGAGCACGCTGCGCTCCGAGGTCGGCTTCGTCCTCGACCACGCCGGCCCGGTCGGCGAAGTGATCGTGGCGACGCCGACCCAGCAGCAGATCCGCGCCGACTTCGCCGGGGTCGAGGCCCACGCCGGGATCGAACCCGACGACGGCAACAGCGCGATCGCCGCCGCCGCGGCCGCGATCGGCCGCATGGAGCTGGGCCGGCTCGACCCCGAGACGACCGCCAACGTCGGCCTGATCGAGGGAGGCACCTCGGGCAACGTCGTCCCCGGCCACTGCGCCATCCACGCCGAGGCGCGCAGCCTCGATGCCGACCGCGTCGCGGCCGTGGCGGGCGAGATGGCCGAGGCCTGCGCCTGGGGCGCCGGCGAGCACGGCTGCGACGTCGACGTCCAGCTCGAAGAGCTCTTCCGCGGCTACCGCCTGCCGCCCTCTTCGCCCGCGCTCGCTCTGGCCGAGGCCGGCCTGCGCAGCGCCGGGCAGGAGCCGGTCCGCACCGCGATCGGCGGCGGCAGCGACGCCAACGCCCTGCGCCTCGACGGCTTCGACTGCGTCCTGCTCGCCAACGGCACGAGGGACGTCCACACCGAACACGAGTGCGTCGCGGCCCGCGATCTCGACACGATGCTCGCCGTCTGCGAGGGCATCGTCGCGGCGGCCGGCGCCGACCCGGCCGCGGGGTGAGCGGCCGGCTGAAGCTGCGCCGCGGCGTCGTCGTCGAGGCGAGCCCGCTGACGGTCGAGGTCGGCGGCGAGCGCCGCCGGGCCTGGGCCGACACGATGCTGCTGGGCGAGATGCGCGCCGGCGACGAGGTCGTCGTCAACACGGCCGCGCTCGACCTTCGGCTCGGCTCGGGCGGCTTCGACGTCGTCCACGTCAACCTCACCCGCGGCCTGGACGGCGACGCCCCGGGCGACGCCCACGTGATCAAGCTCAACTACACGTCCCTGCAGCACCCGGTCGAGCCGGTCGAGCTTCCGGTGTGCCTTTCGGACCGTGACGGTACGAAAGGCACACCGGAACAGCGGGAGGCGGCGATGCCGGTGCTCGTCCTGCCCTTGCACGGGCACCTGGCGCCGGCGGCCTGGGCAGCGGCGCAGGCTAGGCCGGGGCTGAAGCTCGGCTATGTGCAGAGCGGCGGCGGCGCCCTGCCCGGCTCGCTCAGCCGTGACGTCGCCGAGCTGCGCGAGCGCGGGCTGCTCTGCGACCACATCACCGCGACGCCGGCCTACGGCGGCGAGCGGGAGGCGCTCAGCGTCGCCGGTGCGTTCGACGCGGCCGTTGGCGAGCTCGGCTGGGACGCGGCCGTGGTCGGCCCCGGCCCCGGCATCATCGGCTCCGCGACCCGCCTCGGCCACGGCGGCATGGCGGCGCTCGACAGCGCCCACGCCGCGCTCGCGCTCGGCCTGCCGGCCCTGCTCTCCCCGCGCCTCTCCGAATCCGACCCCCGCGACCGCCACCGCGGCGTAAGCCACCACACCCTGACCGTCCTGGAGATGCTGCTCGCAGGGGTGACGGTGCTGGTGCCCAAGGATGAGCTGGACGTGGCTGCGAAGCTCGCCGGCGCCGGGGGAGATCGCCATCAGCTCCACGCAGCTCCGCCCGACCCGGCGGGCTACGCCGCTTCCGGGTTGACGATTCACACGATGGGCCGCAGCATCGAGCAGGACAAGCTCTTCTTCGCCGCACCGCTTGCGGCGGGTGCATTCCTGGGGAGTTCACTCGCCTAGCGCTGCTTCGTGGGTGGCGTGGACAGGGGGTCCGGTCGGGCGCGGCGTCCTGTTTTTCGCCCTACCCACTC
>DASTVL010000241.1:0-2620 GCA_035759115.1 Solirubrobacterales bacterium
CCGAGATGATCGAGCCGGCGGTCATGAAGAGCAGCGCCTTGAAGAAGGCGTGGGTCATCAGGTGGAACAGCCCGGCCGAGTAGGCGCCGATCGAGACGCCCATCACCATGTAGCCGATCTGGCTCATCGTCGAGTAGGCGATCGCCCGCTTCAGGTCGGTCTGGGCGATCGCGATCGTGCCCGCGATCAGCAACGTCGCCAGGCCGACGAGGGCGGCGATGTCGGCCGCGGTCGGAGCCAGGTAGAAGAGCGCGTTGGTGCGCGCGATCAGGTAGACGCCGGCGGTCACCATCGTCGCCGCGTGGATCAGCGAGGAGACCGGGGTCGGGCCCTCCATCGCGTCGGGCAGCCAGGTGTGGAAGGGGATCTGAGCCGACTTGGCGAAGGCGCCGACCAGCAGCAGCAGGCAGATCGCGGTGATCGTCCACTCGCCCTGGGAGAAGACCTCGGGCGCCCTGGCGAAGACGGTCTCGTAGTCGAAGCTGCCCAGCTCGCGCACGATCAGGAAGGCGGCGAGGACGAGCCCGATGTCGCCGACGACGTTGATCACGAAGGCCTTCATCCCGGCCCCGGTCGCGGTCGTGCGCCGGTACCAGAAGCTGATCAGCGCGTAGGAGGCGAAGCCGACGAAGGCCCAGCCGACGATCAGCAGGACGAAGTTGCCGGCGAGCACCAGCAGCAGCATCGAGAAGACGAAGAAGTTGAGGTAGCTGAAGAAGCGGTGGTAGCCCTCGTCGGAGCGCATGTAGCCGAACGAGTAGAGGTGGATCAGGGTCGAGACCCCGGTGACGACGAGCATCATGAAGACCGAGAGCTGGTCGACGTAGATGCCGAGGTCGATCTCGAGCCCACCCGCCTCGGCGTAGGTCCACAGGGTCGAGGCGTGGTGGCGCGAGTCGGCGTCGTCGCCGAGCAGGCTGAGCAGGGCCGCGACCGCGCAGAGGAAGGCGACGCCGACCGCGGCGGTGCCGACGGCGCCCGCGACCCGCGCCGGCACGGCGCGGAAGGAGAGCGCCACCGACACGGAGCCGAGCAGCGGCAGGAGCAGGACGAGCCAGGCCCAAGATGAAGCGCTCACGCTGTCCTCCTCGCGCTCATCCGCGCAGCTCCGTCAGCTCATCGACGTCGAGCGGCAGCTTGCGGCGGAAGATCGCGACGATCAGGCCGAGCCCGACGACGACCTCGCAGGCGGCGACGACCATCACCACGAGGGCGAAGACCTGGCCCTCCTCGTTGCCGACCATGCGACTGAAGGCGACCAGCGCGAGGTTGCCGGCGTTGAGCATCAGCTCGAGGCAGAGCAGGATCACGATCGGGCTGCGGCGCAGCAGGATCCCCATCGCGCCGGTGGCGAAGAGCAGCGAGGAGAGCACGATGTACCACTCGATGCTCACGCGCGGCCGCCCTCCCGGCGCCGGCCGGCGAGCACGATCGCGCCGACCGCGGCGAGCAGCAGCAGGATCGAGGAGGCCTCGAAGGGCACCAGGAACTTTTCCAGCAGCAGGTAGCCGATCGCCGCCGGGTCGCCGAAGCCGGCCTCGACCTCGGGGCCGTCGCTGCCCAGCGCCAGCAGCGAGGAGGCGAGCACGGCGATCGCCAGCTCGACGAAGAGCGCGATGCCGATCAGCGGCGCGAGCAGGCGCTGGCCCGGCAGCGGCTCCCAGGCAGACTCGTCGCCGCTACCGACGTAGGCGACGACGAAGACGTAGAGGACCATCACCGCGCCGGCGTAGACGACGACCTGGGCGGCGGCGATGAAGGCCGAGCTGAGCAGCAGGAAGAGCACCGCCAGTGAGAACAGGTGGACGATCAGCGCCAGCACGCTGTAGAAGGGGTTGCGCATCGCGACGACTCCGATCGCGCCGCCGAGGGCGCCGAGCGCCGCCGCGAAGAACAGCACCGCTTCCACTACTCGCCCTCGGCTTTCAGCGGCGTGCGGTCGAGCGGCTCGGCGAGCAGCATCTCCTTGGTGAAGATCAGGTCCTCGCGGTCGTAGTCGGCCAGCTCGTAGTCGTGGCCCATCGTGATCGCGTCGAACGGGCAGGCGATCTCGCAGTAGCCGCAAAAGATGCAGCGCGAGAGGTTGATCTCGTAGACGGCGGCGTAGCGCTCGCCGGCGGAGACGCGGTCGCCGGGGATGTTCTCGGCGGCGACGACGCGGATGCAGTCGGCCGGGCAGGCGGCGGCGCAGAGCGAGCAGCCGACGCACTTCTCGAGCCCGCTGTCGTCGAACTTGTGCAGCTTGTGGCGGCCGCGGAAGCGCGGGTAGACGGGGGTCTTCTCCTCGGGATACTGGATCGTCATCGGGCCCTCGATCAGCCGCGCCATCGTCGTCTTCAGCCCGCGCAGGGTCTCGCCGAAGGCGCGGTAGGCGCCGCCGGCGCCGCCCGGCTCGGGCCCGCGCTGGACCTCGACCACGCTGTCGTCCTCGAGGTAGGGGAAGCGCTCGCTCAAGTGACCACCACCAGCACCGCGGTGACGAGCACGTTGAGCGTCGCCAGCGGCAGCAGCACCTTCCAGCCGAGGCTCATCAGCTGGTCGTAGCGCAGCCGCGGCAGCGTCGCCCGCACCCAGATGAAGAGGAAGACGAGGGTGAAGATCTTGACCAGCATCCAGATCG
>DASTVL010000242.1:0-2191 GCA_035759115.1 Solirubrobacterales bacterium
ACCGGGTCGGCGTCGGCGCCCTGCTCGTAGACGTGGGCGCCGGCGCGAGCGCCGACGGTGACCAGCTGCTCGACCGCGGCGGGCCGGTAGACGTCGCAGGCTGCCAGCGCCACGTCCTTCCTGCCGTCCTCGCGCAGGAAGCGGGCGAGCTTGGCGCAGGCGGTCGTCTTGCCCGAGCCCTGCAGGCCGGCCATCAGGACCACCGTCGGGCCGCTGGAGGCGAAGGCGAGCTCGCGCCCCGAGCCGCCCATCAACCCGGTCAGCTCCTCGTTGACGATCTTCACGACCTGCTGGCCAGGATCGAGGCTCTCCAGCACGTCGGCGCCGAGGCAGCGCTCCTTCAAGGTCTTGGTGAAGCCTTTGACGACCTTGAAGTTGACGTCGGCCTCGAGCAGCGCGAGTCGGATCTCGCGCATCGCCGCGTCGACGTCGCCCTCGCTCAGCTTGCCGCGCGAGCGGACGTCGGAGAGCGTCGCCTGCAGACGGTCTGAGAGCTGGTCGAACACGCCTTCAGGCTACTCGGCGAGCAGGGCGCGGGCGAAGTCCTCGGGGTCGAAGGGGCGCAGGTCATCGAGCGACTCGCCGGCGCCGATCAGCTTCACCGGGATGCCCAGCTCGCCGGCGATCGCCAGCACGATGCCGCCCTTGGCGGTGCCGTCGAGCTTGGTCAGGACGACGCCGTCGACCGCGACCGCCTCGGAGAAGACCTGCGCCTGCCGCAGGCCGTTCTGGCCGGTCGTCGCGTCGATCGAGATCAGCGTCTCGTGCGGCGCCTCGGGCATCTGCTTGGCGATCACCCGCCGCACCTTGGCGAGCTCGTCCATCAGGTTGCCCTGCGTGTGCAGGCGGCCCGCCGTGTCGACGATGACGACGTCGGCGCCGCGCGCGCGGGCGGCCGAGATCGCGTCGTAGGCGACCGCGCCCGGATCGCCGCCGGGCGCCGAGCGCACCAGCTCCGCGCCCGCCCGCTCGGCCCACTCGGCGAGCTGCTCGGCGGCGGCGGCGCGGTAGGTATCGGCGGCGGCGAGCACGACGGAGAGGCCGAATTCCCGCGAGAGGTGCCAGGCGAGCTTGCCGATCGTGGTCGTCTTGCCGGTGCCGTTGACGCCGACCATCAGCAGCACCGCCGGCTCGCCGCTGAGGTCGATCGGCTTGCGCCCGCCGGCCGCGACCTCGGCGAGGATCTCGATCAGCCGCTCGCGCACCGCCTCGCCGTCGGCGGGCACCTCGCCGCTCTCGACCTCGCGCTCGAGCCGTTCGACCACCTCGGCGGTCGTCGGCGCGCCGGCGTCGGCCATGATCAGCGCCTCCTCGAGCGCTTCCCAGGTCTCCTCGTCGATGCGGTCGAAGAGGCTGGCGGAGATCTCCTCGGTCAGCGCCTGGCGGCTCTTCGAGAGGCTCTCCCGCAGGCGGCGGAAGACGCCGCGGCGGCGCTCCTCGCTCTCCGGCTCGGCCGCGGCGGCGGGCGTCTCGCGCGCGCCGAGGTCGAAGATCTCCTGCCAGGAGGTGGCCATCGCCGCCAATCCTATGGACTGCGGCTCAGGCGGCTTCGAGCGCCGGCGGCTGCCCGGGCGCGCCGTCGCCGGCGCCGCTCTCGGCTTCGCGCGGCAGCTTGCGGGAGACGACTTTGGTCACCCCGTCGCCGCCCATCGTCACCCCGTAGAGCACGTCGGCGGCGTCCATCGTGCGTTTCTGGTGGGTGACGATGACGAACTGGGCGCGGTCGGAGAAGCGCCGGATCAGCTGCAGGAAGCGGTCGATGTTGGCGTCGTCGAGCGCCGCCTCGACCTCGTCGAGGATGTAGAAGGGACAGGGCCGGGCGAGGAAGACGGCGAAGACGAAGGCCAGCGCGACCAGCGACTTCTCGCCGCCGGAGAGCAGCGAGAGCTTGCGCGTCGACTTGCCGGCCGGGGTGACCTCGATCTCTACCCCGAGCACCTCGCGCTCCTCTTCCTCCTCTGCCTCCTCGTCCTCCCCCTCGGCGCCCTCGGCCTCCGCGGGCTCCTCCTCGACGTCGCGCACCGGGCGCAGGCTGACCCGGCGCAGCTGGCCGCGGCCGCCCGGGAACAGGTGGCCGACCATCTCGCCGAAGTTCGCCGCCGTGGCCTCGAAGGTCTGCTCGAAGGCGCGCTCGATCTCGCGGTCGATGTCGCGGATCAACGCCTCCAGCTCGTGCATGCCGCGCTCGGTG
>DASTVL010000243.1:0-7881 GCA_035759115.1 Solirubrobacterales bacterium
GAGCCTGCGCCTCGGCCTCTCGCTGATCGCCGCGCTCTCCAGCAGCTTCTCGATCTCGGGCGGGGTCGACCGCGGCACCGAGATCACGATGCGGGTGCCGCTGCAGGGCGGCGGCGCCGACGGCCGCGGCGACCCGGTCGAGATGCGGCCCTACACCGACGGGCGCGCGGAGCTGGTCGTCGACCGCTCCGAGCTGCTGGCGCCGGTCCTCGCCCGGATCGTCGGCGCGCTGGCGGCGCGCCGCGACCTCTCGATCGAGCGCGTCTCCGACGTCGTCCTGCTCACCGACGCGATCGCCGCCGCGGCGCCCGAGCGCTTCGCCGACGGCCGCGTGCGCCTCGGCCTCGGCGAGGGCGAGCGCGGGATCGACGTGCGGCTGGGCCCGATGGAGGCCGGCGCCGCCGGCCGCATCCGCGAGCAGCTCGAGCTGCCCGACATCGGCGGCTCGCTGGAGAAGCTCGCCGACGAGCTCGCCGTCGAAGAGGGCGGCGACGGCGAGTACCTGCTCATCCGCTTCGCTGCTGCTCCCTGATCTGCTCGCGGATGCGGTCCAGGGCGCGGCGCAGGATGCGCGAGACGTGCATCTGCGAGTGGCCGATCCGCTCGGCGATCTGCGACTGGGTCATGTCCTCGACGAAGCGCCGGCGCAGCACCAGCCGCTCGCGCTCGTCGAGCGCCGGCAGCGCCGCGTCGAGCGCCAGGCGGCCCTCGACCAGCTCGAAGCCGTCGTCCTCGGCGCCCACCCACTCGGCCGGCGGCGAGTCCTCGCTGTCGTCCGGGCCGGCGGGCCGGTCGAGCGAGAGCGGGCGGCGGTTGTGGTTGGCCTCCATCACCTCGAGCACGTCGGTCTGCTCGACCCCGAGCCGCTCGGCGATCTCGCCGACCGAGGGCGAGCGCTGCAGCTTCTTGGTCAGCTCGGTGATCGCCTTGTCGACTTCGGCCATGCGGTCGTGCAGGCCGCGCGGCACGCGCACGGTCCAGACGCGGTCGCGAAAGTGGCGTTTGAGCTCGCCGAGGATCGTCGGCGAGGCGAAGGCGGTGAAGGGGATGCCGCGCTCGGGGTCGAAGCGGTCGATCGCGCCCAGCAGGCCGAGGTTCGCCACCTGGAGCAGATCGTCGAAGGACTCGCTGGCGCCGCGGTAGCGCAGCGCCAGCCGCTTGGCGAAGTCCATGTTGCGGCGCACCAGCTCTTCGCGGATCGCCGGGTCGCGGTTCTCGGCAAAGCGCCGCCACAGCTCGTCTTCGTTTTGGAGCGTCGATTCCATAGCTCAATGCGTGGCCGGTATCCCGAACCGATGCCGCCCTCGAGCCCTGGACGCAGGCCGTGCAGCCGTTCCCAGGACAAAGCTAGCAAGCAGCTAGGCTCCCGCAGGACTTCGAAATCGAAAACAAGGAGCATCAGATGGCATTTGCGGTTCCCGATCTCCCCTACGCATACGACGCGCTCGAGCCCCACATCGACGAGGAGACGATGCGCGTCCACCACGACAAGCACCACCAGGCCTACGTCGACAAAGCCAACGGCGCCCTGGAGGGGACCGAGTGGGCCGACCGCGACGTCGAGGACGTTCTGCGCAACCTCAGCAGCCTGCCCGGCGACAAGCAGGGCCCCGTGCGCAACAACGCCGGCGGCCACTACAACCACTCGCTCTTCTGGCAGATGCTCGGCCCCGACGGCGGCGGCGCCCCGGGCGGCGAGCTCGGCGCGGCGATCGAGCAGACCTTCGGCTCCTTCGACTCGTTCAAGGAAGAGTTCAAAAACGCCGGCATCGCCCGCTTCGGCTCCGGCTGGGCCTGGCTGGTCAAGGACGGGTCCGGCCTCGCGGTCGTCTCGACCCCGAACCAGGACTCGCCGCTGACCGACGGCAGCGTGCCGCTGCTCGGCTGCGACGTCTGGGAGCACGCCTACTACCTCAAGTACCAGAACAAGCGCCCGGAATACATCGACGCCTTCTGGAACGTCGTCAACTGGGACTACGTCGGCGAGCGCTTCGCCGAGTAGCTACGCGGCGGCGGCCGGCCGCGCGGCCTCGGGCAGGTCGCGCGGCGCGGCGCCCTCTTTCGGCGGCACCTGGCTGATCGCGTGCTCGGCCAGGGCGGTGATGGTCAGACTCGGGTTCACTCCCACATTGGCCGGGATCGCGGCGCCGTCGCAGACCATCAGGTTCTGGTAGCCGAAGACGCGCTGGTGGCGGTCGACGACGCCGTCGCCGGGATCGTGGCCGATCGCCGCGCCGCCGAGGATGTGGGCGGTGGTCGGCACGTTCAGCGTCGCCTCCATCACCGAGCTCTGCGCGATCCCACCGGTGCGCTCGGCCAGCCATTCGGCCGCCTGGTTGGCGACCGGGATGAAGGTCGGGTTGGGCCGCTCGGGATCCTGCTCGGTCTGCAGCCGCACCTCGCCGTTGCGCTTGCGCTTCGGCCGCAGCGCGATCGCGTTGTCGAGCGTCTGCATCACCAGCAGGATGATCGTGCGCCGCGAGGTGCCGACCGGCCAGAGGACCTTGGCGAACCTGACCGGGTGGCGGACGATCTGGCCGAGCAGCTTCAGCGGCCGCGTCACCCGCGTGCCGTCGCCGACCAGCAGCGTGTTGAGCAGGCTCATCGAGTCGCCCGCCTCGCCGTAGGTGACGGTCTCGATGTGGGTGTGCGGGTCGGGGTAGATGCTCGAGGTGATCGCGACCCGCCGCGAGAGCTCCTCGGGATAGTCCTCGGGCACGCGCACGGCGAGGATGCTCTCGCTGTTGGTGCGGACCAGCTCGCCGAGGCGCGGCGAGATCCGCGGCAGCGATCCGCCGAGGCGGCAGCGCTGCAACAGCTTGTTGGTGCCGAGCGGGCCGGCGGCGACGATCACGCCGCGCGCCTTCAGCGTGCGCCGGCGCCGGCCGCGCAGCAGGCCGGAGCGCTCGCTGGTGACGGCGTAGCCGTCGCTGCCGTCGGCGGCGCCGAGCGGGCGGATGTCGGTCACGGTGCGCTCCGCCTGGATTTCGACGCCGCGCTGCTCGGCCAGCCAGAGGTAGTTCTTGACCAGCGTGTTCTTCGCCCCGTGCGGGCAGCCGACCATGCAGCGGCCGCACTGCATGCAGCCGGTCCGCTCCGGTCCCTCGCCTTCGAAGTAGGGGTCGGCGACGGTCTCGCCGGGGTTGTCGAGATAGACCCCGATCGGCGTCTTGCGGTAGGTGTCGCCGACGCCCATCTCCTCTCCGAGCTCGCGCAGCAGCTGGTCGGCCGGGTCGTCGCGGTCGTGGACGGTGACGCCGAGCATCCGCTGCGCGGTCTCGTAGTGGGGGGCGAGCTTCGCCTCCCAATCCTCGAGATCGGCCCACTGCGGGTCTTCGAAGAAGGGCGAGGGGGGGACGTAGAGCGTGTTCGCGTAGCCGAGGCTGCCGCCGCCGACGCCGCAGCCGCTGACCACCGCGATGTCGCGGAAGAGGCTGAGCCGGAAGATCCCCTTCATCCCGACCCGCGGCGCCCAGAAGTAGCGCCGGCTGTCCCAGGTCGAGCTGGGGAAGTCGTCGTCGCCGAAGCGCTTGCCGCACTCGAGCACGGCGACGTCGTAGCCCTTTTCAGCCAGCCGCAGAGCGGAGACGGAGCCGCCGAAGCCGGAGCCGACGACGATCCAGTCGTAGTCGTAGCTCGCGGCCCCGGCTGTCCCCATGGGCCTAGGCCTCGCCCGGCTCGACTGGGCGGAAGTCGGAGGTCCGCGCCCCGCAGACGGGGCAGAACCAGTCGCTGGGGATGTCCTCGAAGGCGGTTCCCGGGGGGATGCCGCCGTCGGGGTCGCCGATCGCCGGGTCGTAGATGAAGCCGCAGCTCTCGCAGATCCAGAGGGTTGCCTCGGTGGTTGCGCTCATGTCCGAAGCTTAGAAGACCGGCTCTATTTGTCGAAGCTGACCGAGACCGGTTGGCGCTCGGATTTGTCTTCGATCTCGAAGAACTCGCGCGCGGTGAAGCCGCCCTGGTTGGCGACGATCGAGCCCGGGAACTGTTCGATCTCGGTGTTGTGGGACTGCACGTTGGAGTTGTAGATCCGCCGTGAGGCCTGGATTTCGTCCTCGAGCTCGGAGAGGTTGCGGCTGAGCTGCTGGAAGTTCTCGGTCGCGCGCAGGGTCGGGTAGTTCTCGGCGACGGCTTTCACGTCGGCGAGCGCCTGGGTCAGCTTCTGCTCGGCCTTTGCGGTGTCCTCGACGCTCTCGGCCTTCATCGCCTCGGCCCGCGCCTGCGTCGTCTTCTCGAACGTCTCCTGCTCGTGGGTCGCGTAGCCCTTGACCGTCTCGACCAGGTTGGGGACGAGGTCGTGGCGCCGTTTGAGCTGGACGTCGATCCCGCTCCAGGACTCGTCGACCCGGTTGCGCGAGGCGATGATCGAGTTGCGCTTGGCGATGAAGTAGAGGACCGCGATCACGACGATCGCGACGACCACGATGAGGGCGATGACCATTGACCGCATCCTACCCGCATAGGATCGCGCCGTGGGCGCGAAGCAGGAAGCCGCGGAGTGGGCCGGGATCGTGCGCGGCTACGGCGAGGGACGCGGGCTGAAGTACGAGCCGGTCGGCGGGATCAACCCCAAGGACGCGCCGGTGGCGCTCTGCGTCGGCGGCGTCAACCGGCTCACGGGCCAGCTCGCCGAGGGCTTCTGGGGGTCGTGCTGCGACGCCGACGAACGCGAGGCCGGCGGCCTCTTCGGCAAGGCGATGCTGCCCACGGCGCTGCTCGCCAAGGCGCACATGCCCGACCTCGCACAGGTGGTCCCCGCCTTCAACGTCGAGTCGATCGAGGGCCACGAGGTCGTCACCAAGCGCTTCGCCCGCGAGGTCGAGTTCGAGTCGATCGAGTTCAACCGCCGCTTCCAGGCGACCGTGCCGAGCGAGTACGACCCGGTCAAGCTGCGCGAGCTGTTCAGCCCCGGCTTCCTCACCTGGGCGACGACGATGACCGGCGAGATCGACTTCGGCGTCAACGACCGCCAGCTCTGGTTCCTCTGGCATCTGCGCGAGCGCAGCGAGGCCGAGCTGAAGGAGGCGCTGAAGAACGCCGGCGAGCTGTTCGGGCGCCTGCAGGGTGAGATGGACGAGAGCGGCCTGCACGTCTACCCGCCCGGCCCCTGGCACGCCGGGCTCGAGCCGTTCCCGGCGGGCTGACTCAGTCGGGGTAGTCCGGGTCGCCGGGGAGGACGACGCGGTGGTCGTCCTCGCTGCCGATCACCTTCGGCAGGATCGGCTCGACGACGCGGTCGCGGAAGGCCTCGATCGCCGCGCCGGAGGTGGCGAAGGGAAGCAGCATGCCGAGCTGGTGGATCGTCGGGAAGGAGAGCGCCAGCTCGCCGGCCGCCTGTGCGTCGAGCGCGGCCTGCGGCTCGAACCAGCCGGCCTCGGTGGTCTCGACGCCGTCGGGCTCGGGCGGCGTGTGCGCGGGCGCGAGGGCGAGGAAGAACCAGGCGTCGAAGCGGCGCGAGACCACTTCCGGGGTGATCCAGCGCGAGAACAGGATCAGCTCCTCGTCGCCGGGCAGCGCGATCCCGGCCTCCTCCTCGAGCTCGCGCACGGCGCAGGCCCGGTGGCCGGCCTCACCGGAGCCGTCGCACGCGTCGACGCCGCCGCCGGGGAAGACCCAGACCCCGGGCATGAACTTCGCCTCCTCGGTCCGCTTCGCCAGCAGCACCTCCAGCGCCCGGTCGGCGTGCTTGCCGCCGCGCCGCAGCAGCACCACCGAGGCCGACGGCCGCGGCGTCGAGGGCTCCCCGAGGTTGGGAGCCTCCGCCGACCCCCGCTTTCTCTCGCTCACAGGGTCACTCTAGGCGGCTTCGGCGAGGGGGAGCGGGGACTTGGCCTGGTAGGCGTCGCGGCAGGCGGCCTCGATCGAGTCGGCGGCGATCTCGACCAGACGGGTCAGCTCTTCGGTCGAGATCGAGAGCGGGGGCATGAGGATGAGGACGTCGCCGAGGGGGCGGACGATCGCGCCGCGGCGGCGGGCCTCCAGGGTCACCCGGTGGCCGAGGCGCAGCGCCGGGTCGTGCTCGCCGAGGTCGATCCCGGTCATCGTGCCGCGCCGGCGCACCTCGGCGACCTCGGGCATCGCCGCGACCGGCTCGAGCAGCTCGCCGAGCAGCTCGAGCTTCGGCTGCAGGCGCTCCAGCGTGCGGTCGCTCTCGAACGCCTCGAGGTTGGCGAGCGCTGCCGCGCAGGCGAGTGGGTTGCCGGTGTAGGTGTGGCCGTGGAAGAAGGTGCGGTAGTCCTCGTAGGCGCCGAGGAAGCCCTCGTAGATCCGCTCCGTGGTCAGCGTCGCCGCCAGCGGCAGGTAGCCGCCGGTGAGCCCCTTGGCGAGGCAGAGCAGGTCCGGCGCGACGCCCTCCTGCTCGCAGGCGAACATCGTCCCCGTGCGGCCGAACCCGGTTGCGACCTCGTCGCAGATCAGCAGCACGCCGAAGCGGTCGCAGAGCTCGCGCACGTCACGCAGGTAGCCGGGCGGGTGGACCAGCATGCCGGCGGCGCCCTGGACCAGCGGCTCGACGATCACCGCCGCGATCTCTTCCTCGTGGCGGCAGAGCACCCGCTCGAGATCGGCCGCGTCGCCCGGCTCGACCGCGTGGGTCTCGAACAGGAGCGGCCGGTAGGTCGAATGGAAGAGGCCGATGCCGCCGACCGAGACCGAGCCGATCGTGTCGCCGTGGTAGGCCTCGCGCAGGTGGACGAAGGAGCTGCGCCGGGTGTGCTGGCCGCCGCGCTGCTGCTGGAACTGGAAGGCCATCTTCAGCGCGATCTCGGTCGCGGTCGAGCCCGACTCCGAGTAGAAGACGCGCGAGAGGCCGGGCGGCGCGAGCTCGACCAGCTTCGCCGCGAGCTCGGCGGCGCCGGGGTGGGAGAGGCCGAGCATGGTCGAGTGCGCGACCTTCTCGAGCTGCTCGCGCACGGCCGCGTCGATGCCTGCGTGGCGATGCCCATGGACGTTGCACCAAAGCGAGGAGACTCCGTCGATGTAGCGGCGGCCCTCCCTGTCGACCAGCTGCGCCCCTTCGGCCCGCTCGATCATCAGCGGCTCTTCCTCGACCCAGCCTTGCTGCTGGGTGAACGGGTGCCAGAGATGGTCGCGGTCGAGCTTCTCAGGATCCACCGACATCGCCACGACTCGAATCTAGCCGTGGCCACGGCGGCAAACGTCCGCGCGTTTATCGCGCGTAGCGCACTAAACGGCCACGGGAGGCCACGACGCCGGGTCGCCCAGGTCGAGGCCGGCCAGCGTCTCGACCCTGACCTCGCCGAGCGCGGCGATCGTCTCGCGGTTCGACTCCTCGATCGCGCTCGGTTGCTCGGGCCATGGCGTGAGCACGACCGCGGCGACGTCGAGCCCGGCGCCGCGCGCCGCCTCGATCGTCAGCAGCGTGTGGTTGATCGTGCCGAGGCCGGGCGATGCGACGACGACGAGTGGCAGGGCGAGCGCGGCGGCGAGGTCGCGCACGAGGTAGCCGGGGGCGAGCGGCACGAGCAGGCCGCCGACCCCCTCGGCGACCAGCGCGTCCGCCCCGTCCGCCGCGGCGCTCGCGGTCGCCAGCAGCCGCTCGGGATCGATCCGCTCGCCGGCAAGCTGCGCCGCCAGGTGCGGCGACATCGCCGGCCCGTAGCGGTAGGGGGTCACCTCGTCATCGCCCTGTGAACTCCCCGCCGCCTCCCGCAACATCACATGATCGGGCCGATGGGCGGGGTGGTCGTCGAGGCCGGTGACGACGGGCTTGAAGACAGCGACGCGCTTGCCGTCCGCCGCGAGCGTGCGCGCGATCGCCGCCGCGACCACGGTCTTGCCGACCTCGGTCCCCGTCCCGGTGACGAACACACCGGACGTGCCGCCTGTGGGAGGCCCTATATGACCTCCTACAGGCGGCAC
>DASTVL010000244.1:0-3790 GCA_035759115.1 Solirubrobacterales bacterium
GGGTCGCGCCGGAGCCGATCGAGGCACGGTCCTCGACGATCGTCCGCAGCAGCTCCCAGTCGTCCTCGGTCTGCAGCGCGCCGGCGCCGTCGGTCGCCCGCGGTCGCTTGTCGTTGACGAAGGTGACGCCGTGGCCGACGAATACCTCGTCGCCGATCCAGACGCCGTCGCAGATGAAGCTGTGGCTCTGGATCTTGCAGGCGGCGCCGATCTGGGCGCCGCGCTGGACCTCGACGAAGGTGCCGATCCGCGAGTGGGCGCCGATCCGGCAGCCGTAGAGGTTGACGAAGGAGTGGACGACCGCGCCCTCGCCGAACTCGACGCCGTCGATCAGGCGGTGCGGCGCCTCGTTGGCCGGCCGCTCGCACACGGCGGGCGTCTCCACTTGCGTCTGAGCCATCGTCAAGACAACGGGCGGCCGGCGCTGCGTCTTTCGCCGGCCTCGACCCCCGGCAGCCGCGCAAGCAAACGAGTGGTTACGCCGTTGTCTTCGTATGCAAGTGGTTTCGATCTCGAGCGACGCTGAGCTGCAGCGTCGAATCGCCGCCGCGCTCGCCGGAGAGAAGATGCCCTCGGTCGTGCAGCTGTTCGGCCCTGAGGGGCTCGCCGAGCTTGCCACCGACGCCGATACAGTGATCGTCCTCGCCTGCGACATCGACGCCTCGCGCGAGATCGCCGGCCTGCGTCGCCTCTGCCGCGAGGCGGGCAAGCCGGCCGTGGTCGCGGTCTCCCCCCCTTCGACCGGCGCCGGCGTGCGCCGCGCGCTCGACGCCGGCGCCGACGGGCTCGTCTTCGACCCCGAACTGGAGCTGACGCTGGCGGCGACCGTGCGCGCGGTCGCGATCGGCCAGTCGGCGGTGCCGCGCAAGCTACGCGCCGGGGTCGAGCGGCCGCTGCTCTCCCACCGCGAGCACCAGGTGCTGGCGCTGGTCCGCAGCGGCATGACCAACGCCGAGATCGCCGAGCGGCTCTACCTCGCCGAGAGCACGATCAAGAGCCACGTCGCCTCGATCTTCAACAAGTTCGGCGTGCGCTCGCGCAAGGAGGTCGTCGCCGCCTTCAACGACCTCGAGCAGGCGAAGGTGACAGCGTGAGCGCCGGCGTCCCGTTCACGCGGCTCGACAACGGCAACCCGGAGCTGCTCGCCGAGCTGCTCGAGACGGTCGCCCGGGTCAGCCGCGACGCCGCCTTCACGCTCGGCGCCGAGGTCGAGGGCTTCGAGCGCGAGTTCGCCGCCTGGTGCGGGAGCGAGCACGCCGTCGGCGTCTCCTCCGGCACCGCGGCGCTGGAGCTCGCCCTGCGCGGCCTCGGCATCGGCCCCGGCGACGAGGTGATCGTGCCGACCAACAGCTTCATCGCGACCGCCGAGGCTGTCAGCGCCGCCGGCGCGACGCCCATCCTCGTCGACGTCGACGAGGAGACGGCGCTGCTGACGGCGGCGATCGTCGAGGCGGCGCTGACGCCGCGCACCCGCTGCGCGATCCCGGTCCACCTCTATGGCCGCACCGTCGAGATGGACCCGTTGCTCGAGCTCTGCCGGGCGCGCGGCATCCGCGTGGTCGAGGACGCCTGCCAGGCGCACGGCGCGCGCTACCGCGGCCGCCCCGCCGGCTCGCTCGGCGACGCCGGCTGCTTCAGCTTCTACCCGACCAAGAACCTCGGCGCCTGGGGCGACGGCGGCGCCGTCGTCAGCGACGACAGCGAGCTGGCCGCGCGCCTGCTCCTGCTGCGCTCGCACGGCGAGGGCAGCCGCCATCACCACGAGATGCCCGCCCGCACCGACCGGCTCGACGCGTTGCAGGCGGCGATCCTGCGGGTCAAGCTCGAACGCCTCGACGAGGCCAACCAGGGCCGCCGCGACGCCGGCGCGGCGCTGCGCGAGGCGCTCTCCGACAGCCCGCTGACCCTTCCCGCCGCCCCGGCTGCCGACGGCGACCACGTCTTCCACCTCTTCGTCGTGCGCACGCCCGAGCGCGACGAGCTGCGCGAGCGCCTCAACGCCGCCGGCGTCGCCAACGCGATCCACTACCCGACGCCGATCCACCTGCAGCCCGCCTACGCCGACCTCGGCCTCGGCCCCGGCAGCCTCCCCGTCGCCGAGCGACTGGCAGAGGAAAGCTGCTCGCTGCCGGTCTTCCCGACGATCTCCCCCGAGGAGATCGAGCGCATCGCCGCCGCCACCGGCGCCGCGGTAGCTGCTTAGCTCAAACCGACTTCGTATCGCCCTCGTAGTGGATCGGAGCGACCGTCTCGTCGAGAGGCGTGTCGGGAGGCGGCGGCGCGGGCTGCACCGGCTCCGGTTGCTGAGGCGCCTGTAAATACCAGGCAATCGCCTCCGAGTTCGGCCTGCGATCCGACTGCAATGCGTCGACATCCATGACGACAATACATTTGCAAATCAAACGGACGACAAAAGCATCCGCGACGATCTTTTTCAGCGTGAGGTGCGTGTGATCGTCGGGCTACTTGGCCGTTTGATGACGCTTGTTGCGGCGCTTCTCGGCCAGTTGACGGATGTTCTGCTTCCTCAGCAGGACGCCGAACTTCCAGGTTGCCTTGGACCCCGCGTTGGAGCGGTAGCTCACCACGACCCTGACTTTGAGCCGGTGGTTGCGGCGCAGCAGCTTCTTACCGGCCTTGGTCAGCTCGATCGGGACCTTGACCTGGCCCGGCCGTCCGACACGGATGTTGCGCGGCTTGATCCGCCGCTGCAGGAGGCGCCGCAGCCTGCGCGTGTCCTTCACGGTCCTGCTCCTGGCGGGCTTCCTGGCCAGGGTGATCTGCGGCGGTCGGGCCGAAAGCACACCGGCGCCGGGGACCCTGAAGACGAGCAGCGCGGTGCCCGCCCTGAGGTTGCGGTGGACGCGGAGGAATTCAGCCGCTTCGGGCTCGGAGTCAGGTTTCGACCCGGGCTCGGGCGCCGGTGACGGGCTGGACGGACTCGCCGGCTCGTCGGGCGCCGTGGTGTCGATCGCCCAGCTGGACGTGGCCGGAGTCGGATCGGCGTTGCCCGCCTGGTCGATCGCGCGGACTTCGAATTTGTGCGCGCCCTGACTCAGGCCGGTGTAGGCCTTCGGCGAATCGCAGGAGGCCCAGTCGTCGGACGAAGCCGAGTCCAGGCGGCACTGGAAGGCCGGCGGGCCCGCCCCGTCGCTGCCGCTGAACTCGAAGACCGCCGTGTCGACGTCGGCCAGGCTCGGCGGCTCACGCGTGATCTGCGTCGTCGGAGACGTCGTGTCGACCGTCCACTCGTGCAAAGCCGGGCTGCCGTCGACGTTGCCGGCGTTGTCGATCGCGCGGACTTCGAATTTGTGGCTGCCCTCGCCCAGGCCGATGAGCTCGATGCCCGAGTTGCAGGGCTCGAAGGATCCGCTGTCGAGCTTGCACTGGAAGGAGGCGACGCCGGAGCCGCCGGAGTCGGAGCCGGAGAAGGCGAAGGTGGCGGTGGCCTCGTTGTCCAGCGCGGCCGGCTGCTGATCGATCTGGGTGTCGGGGGTCGTCGTGTCCCGCTCGATCGTCCTCGTCGCCGCGTCGCGGTTGCCGGCCGCGTCGGTGAGGCAGAGGCGCAGGGTGCTCTCGCCCTCTGCCAGATCGGCTGCGGCGATCTCGATCGCCTGGGTCGCGGGCTGATCGCCGTAGGCGCCGGAGGCGATCGCGTCGCCGGTATCGCAGTCGGCGCCGCCGGCACGCAGCTGGAAGGCGCCGTTCTCGTCCGCGTGCCAGGTCAGCTCACTGCTCTCCCCCGCTTTGAGCAGGGCCTTGGAGAGCGAGTCGATCGTCAC
This sequence comes from Solirubrobacterales bacterium, assembly GCA_035759115.1. Classification (GTDB taxonomy): domain Bacteria; phylum Actinomycetota; class Thermoleophilia; order Solirubrobacterales; family 70-9; genus VRUE01. The sequence continues at coordinate 3,783 of DASTVL010000244.1, forward strand.
CTGCGGCG
>DASTVL010000245.1:0-8886 GCA_035759115.1 Solirubrobacterales bacterium
CGCCCCGATGCAGAGCGAGAAGGTCGCCGGCACGCCTTCGAGGATGCGCTCGTCGACGTTTTCCCGGCCTTCGTAGGAGATCAGGTCGCCGCTGAAGATCTTCCGCATCATCGTCAGGTACTGCTGCGGGAGCGGGTCCTCGAAGCCCCATTCCTCGTTGATGTTGGCGACCAGCGTCGGGTTCGCATTTTTCCCCGCCAGGCTGACCGCGGGATCGGAGCTGGGGATCACGTTGAAGATCAGGAAGACGATCAGCGAGATCGCGAACATCACTGCCGCGGCGCCGGCCAGTCGCCGGGCGGCGAAGCGGGCCATCAGACCGCCGTGCCCTCCGGCTCGGATATCCCCGTGCGGGCCTCGATCCGGACCTTCGATTTGGGGTCGAGAGCGTCGCGCAGGCCGTCGCCGACGATGTTGATCGCGAGTACGGTGAGCAGGATCATCGTGCCGGGGATCACGGTCAGCAACGGCGCCGTGCTGATCAGCTCGAAGCCCTCGCCGATCATCGTGCCCCAGGAGGTGTTCGGGGCCTGCACGCCGACACCGAGGAAGGAGAGCATCGACTCGAGCAGCATGTTCTGGGCGACGCCCAGGGTGAAGAAGACGATCAGGCTCGAGGCCAGGTTGGGCAGCAGCTCGCCGAACATCACCCGCAGCGGCCCGGCCCCCTGCGAGACCGCGGCCTCGACGAACTCCTTCTCGCGCAACGCCAGCACCTCGCCGCGAATCGGTCGCGCCATGTATGGCGTGTAGACGAAGGCGATGATCAGGATCGGGATCCAGAGCGAGTTGCTCGAGAGGTCGAGTGGGCCGATCTGGAGCCCCCCGGTCGCCAGCGCGAGCCCGAGCGCGATCGCGAGCAGGGTCACCGGGAAGGCCCAGATCACGTCCAGCGCGCGCGAGATGACCGTGTCGGTCCAGCCTCGGTAGTAGCCGGCCAACAGCCCCAACGTGGTCGCCAGCAGGATTGCGATCAGGGTGGAGAGGAAGCCGACGAAGAGCGAGATCCGCCCGCCGTACATCAGCCGCACCATCTCGTCGCGACCGAGCCGGCCGTCGGCGCCGAGGAAGAACTTGCCGCCGGCGCCGAGCCAGAGCGGCCCGGTCGGCCTGCCTTCGCGGTTGACGACTTCACGTCTTTCGCCGTCGAACTCGACCTTCTCCGTCGTGTGCGTCGCGTTCGGCCCGGTGCCGGCGACGTGGTTCGCCCACAGCGGCGCCGCCAGGACGAAGAGGACGATCGCGACGAAGAGGCCGGAGAACCCGAGCGCGACCCGGTTGCGCCGCAGCCGCCGGTAGGCCAGATACCAGGGGCTGCGGCCCGCCATTTACTCGAACTGGAAGCTGGTGAGGTCCTGGCCCATGGTCGGGTTGAAGACGACCTCGTCGAGGTCGATCGCGCTGGAGACGAAGGTCGAGGTCGTGTTGGTGCCGTAGGGGACCCAGGGCGCCAGTTCCATGTATTCGCGATCGAGCGCGGCGTATCCCTCTTCCTGCTCAGGCCCGAGCCGCGCTTCGCGCAGCCGGTCGATCTTCGCGTTCAGCTCCGGCACGTCGGTCTCGGCGACGTTGGTGTTGAAGCTGGGCGCGATGCTTTCGCCCGCAAGGAGCGGCTGGAAGAAGTTGTTCGGGTGCGGGTAGTCCTGGAACCAGTTGGTCCAGCCGGCGTCGACGTCGGGCGTGTTCGCGTTGCCGATCGTCTGGAAGTAGTTGTCGGCGCCGAGCGTTTTCAGCGTCGCGTTGAAGCCCATTTTGTTGAGCACGTCGTTGAAGTAGGCGCCGGCTTCGTCGTTGGGGCTTTCGTCGTCGGTCCAGACGGTGATGTCGCGGTCGGAGGGGTCGGCTTCCTCGAGCATCGCTTTGGCTTTCGCCATGTCGTGCGGGTAGAGGTCGAAGGGCTCGTGGCCCGGCATGCCCTCGGGCAGGATCTGGTGCGCTGCGGCCAGCGAGCCGGCGTAGATCCGTTCCAGCGCCGCGGTGTCGACCGCGTAGTTGACCGCCTGTCGCACCTTGACGTCGTCGAAGGGCGGCTGCGTCGTGTTCATGAAGAAGTAGTAGAGGTTGATCGGGTGCTCGACCCGGAACTGGGTGCCCTCGTATTTGTCCTTGACTTTGTTGTAGAGGTCGGCGGGCACGAGCGTCTGCATCCAGTCGGTCTTGTCGCGTTCGATCTCGTTGACCTGGGTCGCGCCGTTGCGCACGACCGAGATCTCGATCTTGTCGACGTGACCGTCAGGCACCTCCGGGATCGCGTCGCCGTTGGCTTTCGCCCACTGCGGGTTGCGCGCGTATGACCAGCCCTGGCCGGGGTCGGAGCTGACGATCTCGTACGGGCCGGTGGCGGGTGGCGGGTCGTTGGTCAGGCTTTTGGCCGGCGTGTCGGCGGGCAGCAGCGCGGCGAACAGCATCGCCAGCTCGTTGGTGAAGGTTCCGCTGGGGGCGGTCAGCTCGATCTCGATCTCACCGGTCCGGTCGTCGGTTTTGATTCCCGGGATGCCGCCTTTTTTGGTTTCGGCGAACTCTTCGGCGCCGACGATTTCGATGTAGAAGGGCGAGCCGGGCGAGTTGAGCTTGAACAGCCGTTCGATCGAGCTGGTGAAGTCGGATGCTCTGACCGGCGTCCCGTCGGAGTATTTGAGGCCCTCGCGCAGCGTCAGCGAGTAGGTCTTGCCGTCTTTGCTGACCTCGGGCAGGCTCTCGGCCAGGGCCGGCACGACTTCGGCGCCTTCCTCGCCGTCGGCGTGCTTGTAGGTCAGCAACGGCAGGTAGGTGTTGTACATCGCCGTCCAGCCTTCGGCGGTGTAGGAGAGAGCCGGATCGAGGTAATCGGGGAAGGAGGCGTAGCTGCCGGTCAGGGTGCCGCCTTCCTCGCCGCCGGAGTCGCCGCACGACGAGAGACTCAGGGCGACCACCGACAATGCGACGACCACCAATGCTGCCTGCAGCTTCCTCACGTCACGACCTCCCTTTTGAACTGGACAGGGCCTCTGCGGGAATTAACTCCACCATAATGTCCTCGGCGGCGTCAACGGTCCCTGGACGTTCTTTTGCGCCGCCGGCGACCCAGTTCCTGCCCAGGACCGGCGCCGAGACCGCGACGATCGCGGCGACGCCGCCCGCGGCGACGAAGAAGGCCCCGCGCGGGCTCCACTGGGTCGCGATCGCGCCGCCGAGCACGTAGCCGAGGCCGGGCGCGGCCGAGGCGATCGATTCGAGCGTGCCGACCACGCGCGCCTGCATCCGCTGCACGGTCAGCTCCTGCACGGCGCTGATCAGGGCCACCCACTGCACGCCGTTGCCGACTCCGCCGACGACAGCGGCCCCGCAGGCGACCGTGAGCACCGGCGCGAGGGCCATGCCGAGGTAGCCGGCGCCGATCGCGACCGTGCTGAAGAAGAGCAGCACCGGCAGCGAGGCCCGCCGCAGGGTTGCGAAGACGCCGCTGCCGAGCACCATCCCCGTCCCCCAGCTGGCCAGCAGCAGGCCGTAGCCGGCGTCGCCTGCGTCCAGCGTCTCCTTCGCGTAGATCACCTCGATCGGCACGACCAGCGAGAAGAAGACGAGCGCTCCGGCCTGCGCGCTCAGCAGGCGCCGCAGCGTCGGGTGCCCGCGGATGTACCCCATTCCCGCGCGGACCTGGTCGCGCAGCCTGCCCGGCTCGGGCTCGGCATGCGGCAGTCGCCCGGCGGTCAGCAGGAGGCAGGCGATCAGGTAGAAGGAGAAGGCGTCGAGCAGAAGCGCCGACTGCACGCCGAGCGTGGCGACGGCGGCGCCCGCCAGCGCCGGGCCGACGGCCGCCCCGCCGGTGAAGGCGATGTTGAGCACGGCGTTGCCGGCGCGCAGCTCACCCTCCGGCTCGAGCATCGCCGCAGTGACCGCGCGGGTCAGCGTTTTCGCGGTCAGCGCCAGGGCGCCGTCGAGGGCGGCGACGGCGACGATCAAGGACAGCGAGAAGTGGTCGGCAAGCAGCGCCAGGGCGCCGAAGGCGAGCGCCTCGGTCGCGTAGACCGCCGGCAGCACGAAGCGCGGCGGCGGCCGCTCGAAGCGGGCGACGAAGAAGGGCGTCAGCAGGGCGGGCAGGAAGCCGGTCCCGATGAAGAGCAGCGCCGTCGCCAGGGCGCTCTCGGTGCGATCGAAGACGAGCACCGAGAGGGCGATGATCCCAAGCCAGTCGCCCATCTCGTTGACGGCGTAGGAGAGCGCCAGGCGGCGGAATGCGGGGCGTCGCAGGGGATCTCGCAGGCGTGGGCTACTCATTATTCGCCTGAAATCCCCACGCGTTTATTGCACAAGTTTCGTTGCAGATGCACAACTTTTCGACAAGTTGTGCTACAAACTTCCCAGCAAAGTGATTCGTCTCGCCGGGACTTGCGCGAGATACCCCGCACGGGCTTCGACGAAAGGAATGGCTCTCATGGGCTGGAAGCGCTAAAGATAACTTCAGAAGCAAGGCGATACCGGTGAGGTATCGCCGCAGGATCGAAAGGCGCCCCCGGGGTGCCTTTCGTGCTTTTTCAAGCCACGTCAGCGCCCCGGGATCCACTTTTTTCGCAATTTGCAAAGTCTTGGCCAGTTGGTCTACGGGGGTTGCCGCAGCCTTGGTGAGCGTCTACTTTGGCTCTGCGGACTCAATGCGGCACGCCCTTCCCAGTCGAAGGGGCTTCCCGATCTTCGTGGAACTCCCTGACCGAGGCGAGCGCGTGGCGATTGTCTCAGCCCCAGACCATGGAAAACCAGCGGCCCACAAGGTTGAGCCACGCGCTCCTGGTAGCCGCGCTGATCGCGGCTGTGGCCGGCGCCATCTGGCGGGCGCCCAGCGCCGACTGGAACCTGCCGCTGTTCGCGATCCTGCTCGGCTTCTCGGTGTTCAGCGACGTCACCGCGATCGAAACCGAATCGCGCCTGAAGATCTCGGGCAGCTTCCTCGCGCTGGTCCTCGCGATGGTGCTGCTGGGCGGCACCCCGGCGGCGCTGATCGGCGTTCTCGGCATTCTGGCCGGCTGGCTGCTGCGCTTCCGCGAACCGCTGCACGACCTGCTGATCAACCTGCTGACCTACGTCACCTTCCCGCTGATCGTCGGCGTCGCCTTCCGAGAAACGATTGCGCGAAGCGAGATCGCCTTCTCCGAACCCGCCTACTACGTGCTCGTCTTCGCGGCTTTCCTCGCCGCGCTGGCGATGAACTTCTCGATGATCGGCGCATATACGTGTTATCTGGAGCGCAGCTCCTTCGTCGAGAAGGTGCGCACGGTGATGTTCCCGCTGCTGCCGTCCGAGCTCGCGGCGGCGCTGATGGCTGTCGGGGTCGCCTTCACCTACAACCAGATCGGACTCGCCGGGGTCGCCCTCTTCGGCATCGTCCTCGTCACCTTCCAGTACCTGCTCGGCGCCCTGCTCAAGTCGCAGGAGCGAGCCCGCGAGCTCGAGGTGCGGACGAACCAGCTGGCCAGCTTCCAGGTCGGGATGTTGAGCGCGCTGCTGCGCACGCTCGACCTTCGGGACCAGATGACCGCCCGTCACAGCGCCGCCGTGGCGCGCTACTCGCGCGCGATCGCCCAGCGCGCCGGCTTCTCCAAGCGCGAGGAGGAGCTCGTCCACATCGCGGCGCTGCTGCACGACATCGGCAAGTTCATCCTGCCCGACCGGATCCTCAAGGCCAACGTGCCGTTGACCGACGAAGACTGGATGCTGATCCGCCGCCACCCCCAGCAGGGCGCCCGCGTCGTCTCCTCGCTCGACGGCTACGGCCCGGTGGCCGACATCATCCTCGCCCACCACGAGCGGATCGACGGCAAGGGCTACCCGCGCGGGCTCGAAGGCGACGACATTCCCGAGCTGGCCCGGATCATCTCCGTCGCCGACACCTACGACGTGATGACCGCGCGCGACTCCTACCGCACGCCCACGTCCAGCTACGAGGCGATCCAAGAGCTGCGCCGGGTCGCCGGCAAGCAGCTCGACGCGCGCTTCGTCGAGGTCTTCATCGAGCTGCTCGAGGGCAAGGACGTCTCCTTCCGCCACGGCGAGGAGGCCGACTTCGAGCGCGAGTTGGCGCTGGAAGCGCGGATCGCCGAGACGGCCAGCCCGGGCGCCGACTCGGGTCGCTTCCAGGTCGCCGGCGTCTCCGTCGGCTGAGCGGCGGTCGAGTACGGTTCGCGCCGATGCGTGCGGTTACCTTTCAAGCTCCCGGCGAGGTGCGGATCGAGGAGAAGGCCGATCCGGAGATCGCCGCCGCCGACGATGCGCTCGTGCAGGTTGAGGCGAGCGGGATCTGCGGCTCCGACCTGCACATCTACCACGGCCGCGTGCCGGTCGAGCCCGGCTTCACGATCGGCCACGAGTTCGTCGGCACGGTGCTCGACGCCGGCGCCGCGGTCGAGCGGGTCGCCGCCGGCGACCGCGTGCTCGGCTGCTTCCACACCGCCTGCGCGACCTGCGCCGCCTGCCTGCGCAGCGACTACCACCGCTGCGAGAACGGCCGCACCTTCGGCCACGGCTCCCACCTCGGCGACCTGCAGGGCGCCCAGGCCGAGCGGCTGCTGGTGCCGCGCGCCAACCTGACCCTGCGGCGGGTCCCCGAGGGGATGTCCGACGAGGTGGCGCTGTTCGCCGGCGACGTGATGGGGACCGGCTACCACGCGATCGCCCACGCGGGGATGCGATCCGGCGACAGCGTCGCCGTGCTCGGCCTCGGGCCGGTCGGGCTCTGCGCCGTGCAGGCGGCGCTGACGGCGGGGGCGGCGAAGGTCTTCGCGATCGACAGCGTCGCCGAGCGGCTGGCGATGGCCGAGCGCTTCGGCGCGACCCCGCTGCACCTGACCGAGGCCGAGCCGAAGCGCGCGGTGCGCGCCGAGACCGAGGGACGCGGCGTCGACGTCGTCGTCGACGCAGTGGGCGACCCGGGCCCGCTGGCGATGGCGGTCAGCCTCGTGCGCGACGCCGGCGTCGTCTCCGGCATCGGCGCCTACGCCGGCAAGGGCGAGGTACCGCTCGGCCTCGCCTGGCTCAAGGGCCTCGACCTGCGGCTCGGCCTCGCCAACGTGATCGCCCACATCGACCGGGTGCTCGGCCTGCTCGAGGCGGGCAGGCTCGACCCGGCGCCGCTCGTCACCCACCGGATGAAGCTCGACCAGGCGGCCGAGGCCTACGAGCTTTACGACAACCGCGAGGCGCTGAAGATCGTCCTCACCCCGTAGGCCGGGGCGCGTTGGTTCCGCATAGAGCCACTTTCGCGCCCCGATTTGTGAAATTCGGCGTTTCTCTCTACAGTGGACGAGTGGGTTTGAGGCGCCCCTCGCATGTGGCGGCAATTGTCATCCTGGGCGCCCTGGTCTTTACCGGGAGCGCCCAGGCATGCTCCTGTGCCCCGCTCCCGCGGGGCGAGGCGATGAAGCGGGCCGACGCGGCGATCGCCGGCCGGCTGGTCGAGGTGATTCCGCGCAGCCGCGTACGGGCGGTCTACCGCTACCGGGTCCGCCGTGTCTACAAGCGCGGCGCCGGCCTGCGCCGCGGACGGATCGTCTCCGTGCGCAGCACACGATCCTCCGCCGCCTGCGGCCTGCCGAAGCGCAAGGGGCGGCGCTACGGGCTGTTGCTCTCGCGCCAGCGGGGTGGCTGGACCAGTGGGCTCTGCGGGTTGTTGCGCAGGCACAAGTGCGCTAGTTGACTGACACACCACGGTCCTCTACTGTGCCGTTTGAATGGCACAGCAGACGGCCGAGCCCAATCCCTTCGCGACCGACCCCGGCGACGAGCTGCCGGTCGGCCTGCAGCTGACCTGGCGCCTGCGGGCGCTGATCGCGACCGGCCGGCTCGCGGCGGGCGAGCGGCTGCCGAGCTTCCGCCGGCTCTCCGAGTGGGCCGGTGTCAACGTCAACACCGTGCGCGCGGTCTACGCCGGCCTCGAGCGCGAGGGGCTGGTCGTCAGCCGCCAGGGGCAGGGCACCTTCGTCGCCGATGGGATCGAGCCCGCCTCGCAGCTGGAGGAGATCGCCACCGACGCGCTGCGCCGCGCCCACGAGGCCGGGCTCAGCCCGCGCGAGCTGGCGATCGTCGCCTCGGCCTGCGCCAGCATGCCGGGGCCACTCGACGAGGCCGGGGTCGTAGCCCCGGCGCTGCCCGATCCGACTGTCGAGGGCGAGGCGATCGAGGTGCGGCGCGAGCTGCGCCGCCAGATCGCCCGGCTCGAGGCCGAGCTCGGCACCTACCCGCGTGACCTGCCGCGCGACCTGCCGACGGCGCCGCGCCGCGCCAAGGCCCACATCGCCGGGGTCGAGGAGCTCGAGCAGACGCGCGACACGCTGATCGCCCAGCTCTCGGCCGCGCAGCGGGCGGCGGAGCAGCGGGCGCGCCAGGCCGGGCGCGAACGGGCGCATGAGGCCAGTCCCCTCGAGCGGGCGATGAGCTGGTGGCGGCACAAGGGTTAGTGCGGGCGCTGCTGCCCGCGAAGTCGTTCTTCGATCAGGTCGGGGAGATGATGATCCTGACCGCGAAGACGCTGATCTCGATCGTGCGGCCCCCGTACCCCTACGGCGAGGAGCTGGTCGGCCAGTTCCTCTTCGTGCTCAAGCTCTCCTGGTTCCCGATGACGATCTCGACCTTTGCCCTCTGCTTCGGCGCGCCGGGCCTGCAGGCCGCCGGCATCCTCGACTTGTTCGGCACGCTCGACCGGCTCGGCGGCTTCTTCGTCGTCACCGCGGTCCGCTTTATCGGTCCGATCGTCACCGCGGTCGTCGTCGCGGGCGTCGCCGGCACCGCGATCACCGCCGACCTCGGCGCGCGCAAGATCCGCGAGGAGCTCGACGCCCTGCAGGTGCTCGGCGTCGACCCGATCAAGAACCTGGTCGTGCCGCGCTTCCTCGCGCTGATGGTGATCACCGGCCTGCT
>DASTVL010000246.1:0-3923 GCA_035759115.1 Solirubrobacterales bacterium
TCCCGTCGTATCGAGGTAATGCGTCCCCGTATCCGCTGCCGCAGCCACCAGAGCCTCCCCATGCAGCGAAAACGGCCCCGCACAGGCGATCACGACCGAGCAAGGCTCCAGGAGCCCTCGCAGCCCAGCCGCGTCGCCGGCATCGACGACCTCGACCGGCACCCCGCCCAGCTCTGCCGAAAGCGCCGCCAACTTGCCCTCGCTCCGCCCGGCAACGACGAAATCGGCCCCGGCCCGCCTGAGCTCTCTTGAGATCAGGCCGCCGGTGAACCCCGTGGCCCCGTACACGGCAATCGGTCCGCTCGAGTCCCCTCCGTCCACCGCGTCGCTCGCAGCCATACCGGAACGCTACCCCTGCGGGAGAATGAGCGCTAGCCTGTGCAGCTGCTCGACGACAAGCTGATCCTCTCTCAGTAGATGAAGGCGCTGAGCGCGGTGTCGATGTCGTTGGCGGTCAGGGGGCCGAAGCGCAAGGTCCAGCCGCCGTCGAGCTCTTGCCGAAGCGAATGGCGGACCCCCGTGGCTTTGAGCTTTTCGATGTGCAGCTCGGCGCGGTCATGACCGCTCGCCCCCTGGAAGGTGGCGTCGAGTCCGTAGCTACCGTCGTCCATCGGCCAGATCGTGAGGCGATCGGCTACCGGGCCCGTGGTTGAGAACTCACTCTCCACGACCTGCGACATCGACACCTGGGGATCGAGCCTTGAATCGGGCCCCATTTCGGCCCGAGGCCGTCCACCTGAGGCCCTCAGGCCAGGTCGGCCAGCACGTAATCGAGCAGCTCCCGCCCGTGGTCTGACGCCACGGTTACGTCGTCGGCGGTGATGCGGGCTCGGTGGAGGGATTGGAGGCGGAGGACGTCGCCGGTGGTGCGGGGGTTGGGGAAGACGCCGGCGTAGGAGACGCCGAGGCGCTCGAGGTGGTCGGCGAGTAGGGCGGTTGCCGGCTTCTCCAGCGGGAGGTCGAGGTAGACGGCGTCGATGTTGCGGCGGTGGAAGAGGTGGTGGCGCTCGGCTGCGACTACGGCCTCGAGGTCTTCTCCGGGCTCGTGGGCGGTCAGCAGGGCGAGGTTGTGGTCCTCGTCGACCTCGACGCGCAACTCGGTGCGCTCGGGGATCTCGGCGTCGCGCGGCGGCTCGGCGAGCTCGCCGCGGAGCCCGCACAGCTCGAGCGTGCGGTGGACGATGTCGCGGTGGCGCGGCGGGGCGTAGACCGGTCGCTCGTGACCGTCGTTGAGCTTGGCGTAGAAGAGGGCGACCGACTGGCGTTGCGGACGCGCGTCGGTGGCGGCGTCGTTGTCGACGCTCGCCGGGATCCAGCCGAGCAGGAAGCCGGTCTCGTGCGCGCCCAGATCGAGGTTTGCCTTCTGGCTGTAGGGGTGGGCGGCGGTCGACTCGCTGAACATGCCCGCCATGCCGCGCTCCTGCGCCCACTCCATCAGGCGCTGCTTGGTGCGGGTGAAGAGGTGCTGCCCGCGCGCGGCGGGCATCGTCACCGCCTGCCCGGCGTGGCCGACGGCGTCGTCGGCATCGGCCAGGCTCATGCCCTCGTGGCAGAGCAGCTCGCCGTCGCCGGTCTCGGCGACGAAGGAGACGTAGGTGCCGGCCTCCAACCGCGCCTCGACCTCGGCCTCGTCGTAGACCCAGCGCACGTCGTAGCTGTCGCCGTAGGCGGCGCGGATCGCCTCGGTGAGGCGATCGCCCTCACCTGGACGTAAGGGGCGGAAGTGCACGAGACCCTTCATGAGAGGAAAACGCCACGGTATATTGACTCTGGTCTATGCAGCGCCAGCGAACAGCCACCTGCGGGTAGAGCCGGCCCGGAAAGCACGGCGCGCGCGTCCGTCCGGCGCGCGACCATGATCTGCCCGCCTAGCTCAATTGGCAGAGCACCGCTCTTGTAAAGCGGAGGTTTCCGGTTCAACCCCGGAGGCGGGCTTTATTTCGAGTTGCTGTCGCCGCCGCCCAGGACGCGGGCCTTCTCGGCGGCGAACTCCTCGTTGCTGAGGATGCCCTTCTGGTGCAGTTCGCCGAGTCGCTCGAGGCGTTGCAGGCGGCTGTCCTCCGCGTCGGCCGGGGACGCCGCAGGGGTGGGCGGTGGCGGGGTGTCGGCGCTGCTCTCGCCTCCCGGCTCGCGCCGCTCCGGCAGGCGCAGCTTCGAGGCGCGCTCGCCGATGTTGGCGCTCTTGACCGCGCCGACGAGGCGGTCCTTCGCGCCGCCGAAGTAGTCGTCGAGCTGCGCGTCGGGGAATTCCTCGCCGGACTGCCTGCGCAGCTCGTGGATGCCGAAGGCGACGGCGGCGGCGACGATCAGCACGGTCAGGAAGGAGCGCAGGTTCTGCGTCGGCGAGGAGAGGAAGTAGATCGCGACGACGATCGCGAGCCCCGTGTAGACGTAGGGGACGTGGTCGCGCAGGAACGGCGTCATGAAGCGCCGGGTCCAGCTCGCCGATCCGGTCGGCGAGCCGAGCCAGCCGGCGATCCCGAAGAGCAGGCCGAAGACGATCGCCGTGGTGGCGATCCCGACCATCAGCGAGGTCGAGATCGACCAGGCCGCTTCGGCAGCCGGCTTGACGCTTTCTTCGCTGACGAGCTGGTCGACGACGATCCCGCCGGCGATCTCGCGGAAGACGATCACCGCGAACGCGGCGGCGATCAGGCCGACGCCGCAGAAGAGCACCGTCACCCAGCGTCCCTCGCGGGACAGATAGATCGCGAGGCCGAAGCTGAGCAGGGTCAGCAGCGTCAGCACGAGCGCCAGACCCTTGATCCCGACCGCCACGTCCTGGGCGGTCTTCAGCTCGTCGGAGCGCAGGATCGTCACCTGGCCGGCGTCGGGCGGCAGCTGGTTCGCAAGTTGCGTGCCGATCCCGACCTGCTCGGCGAGGTTGGTGACGAGGCTGCCGAGGTTCAGCGTCACTTCGCCCTCGGCGGTCGAGACCGCGTCTTTTTCGTCTTCCAGCACGGCCAGCAGCTGTTCGTGCGCGGCCCGGTTGGCGTCCTTCCAGAGGTCCTGCGCAGTCGAGGTCTCCAGCACTTTTTCGGCGCCGCTGCCGGCGACCTGGCGCAGGCCGCCCGAGGCGGGCCCGGCGAGGTCCTTGAGGTCGCCGGGCAGGATCCCCTCGAGTTCTTCTTCGATGTCGACGTTGTCGTAGAGCTGTTCGACCAGGTAATCGCCGACCGCCGAGCGGATCTCTTCGTTCTGGATCAGCCGGCCGCTGGTGTCGACCCAGTCGTCGGTGTTGAGCGCCTGGCGCTCGGTCCAGATCGCGAAGGCGCTGAGGAAGGCGAGGATCGAGCCGAGCACGACCAGGCCTTTGACGGTGCGTCGTCTTGCGCGGCTCATCGCGGGGAATGGTATACGTGACCGACGTGAATCTGGAGGGAATCCACCACATCACCGCGATCACGGCGGACGCGCAGAAGAACGTCGACTTCTACGCCGGCGTGCTGGGCCTGCGCTTGGTGAAGAAGACGGTCAACCAGGACAACCCGACCGTCTACCACCTCTTCTTCGCCGACGAGAGCGGCAGCGCCGGCTCCGACCTGACCTTCTTCGAGTTCCCCGGCATCCAGCCCGGGCGGGCGGGTGCGGGGGACGTGCACCGGGTCGTCTGGCGGGTCGGCTCCGGGCAGGCGCTCGACTTCTGGGCCGAGCGGCTCGCCGCGAACGGGATCGAGAGCGAGCGCGAGGGCGAGAGCCTGCGCTTCGCCGACCCCGAGGGGCTCGACCATGAGCTGCTCGTCGCCGCGGTCTCCGACCAGCCGCTGATCGCCGACCACCCCGAGGTGCCGGGCGAACTCGCCCTGCAGGGCTTCCACGCCGTGCGCGCCTACAGCGCCGCGCCCGAGGCCAGCGCCCGCCTGCTCGAGGCGCTCGAGTTCGAGCCGGTCGACGGCGGCTGGGAGGCGCGCGGCGCCCAGCGC
>DASTVL010000247.1:0-2582 GCA_035759115.1 Solirubrobacterales bacterium
TCGCCTCGGCGACGATCGCCAACCCGGTCGAGCTGGCCGAGGGCCTGGTCGGCGAGCCGTTCGAGCTGATCGACGACGACGGCGCGCCGCGGGCCGGCCGCGAGATCGCGATCTGGAACCCGCCGCTGATCGACAAGGCGAGCGGGACGCGGCGCTCGGCGCTCTCGGAGGCGGCCGACCTGCTGGCCGAGCTGGTCAGCCAGGGCGTGCGCACGATCTGCTTCCTCAAAAGCCGCCGCGGGATCGAGCTGATCCAGCGCTTCGCCCGGGAAGCGCTGGAGCGGCGCGGCAGGCCGGAGCTGGCGGCGCGGATCGCCCCCTACCGCGGCGGCTACACGCCGCAGCAGCGGCGCGAGATCGAGGCGCGGCTGAGCGGCGGCGAGCTGCTCGCCGTCGTCGCCACCGACGCGCTCGAGCTGGGGATCGACATCGGCGAGCTCGACGCGGCGATCTGCGTCACCTTCCCCGGCACCGTCGCCAGCCTGCGCCAGATGTGGGGCCGGGCGGGCCGCGAGCGGCGCGGGCTGGCGGTCTACGTCGCCGGCGCCGACGCGCTCGACCAGTTCTTCTGCCGCCACCCCGACGAGTTCGTCGGGCGGCCGGTCGAGGCGGCGATCCTCGACCACGAGAGCGAGCAGATCGCCTCGCGGCACATGGTCGCCGCCGCCTACGAGCTGCCGCTGACCGAGGCGGACGACGATGTCTTCGGCGCGGGCTGGCGCGAGCGGGCCGAGCGGTTGACGGCGGCGGGCGAGCTGCGCCGCGCCGGGGCGCGCCTGCTGCCGGCGCAGAGCGGCTTCGTCGCGGCGAAGATCGCGCTGCGCTCGGCCTCGGCCGACTCGGTTGCCGTGATCGAGCGCGACTCGGGCGAGATGCTCGGCCTGGTCGAGGCCGAGCGCGCCTTCACCACCGTCCACCCCGGCGCCGTCTACCTGCACCTCGGGCGCTCCTACGAGGTCGAGCAGCTCGACGTCGAGGGGCGGCGGGCGATCGTCTCGCGCTTCGACGGCGACTGGTACACGCGGCCGAAGAAGGAGACCGAGATCTACATCGAGCGGGTGCGCGAGCAGCGCACGACGGCGGGGGTCGAGCTGAGCTTCGGCGAGGTCTCGGTCAGCGAGCAGGTGATCGCCTTCCAGCGCGTCTCGATCTCCGCGCAGGAGCCGATCGACATCGTCGCGTTGGAGCTGCCCGAGCAGCACTTCGTCACCCAGGCGCTCTGGTACGTGCTGCCGGAGCGGCTGAGCGGGGCGCTGCCGACCGAGGTCCTGCTCGGCGCCCTGCACGCGACCGAGCACGGCCAGATCGCGGTGCTGCCGCTGATCGCGATGTGCGACCGCTGGGACATCGGCGGGCTCTCGACCAACGTCCACTTCCAGACCGGCCGGCCGACGATCTTCATCTACGACGGGCACCCCGGCGGGGTCGGGATCACGCTGCGCGGCTACGAGCAGTTCGAACGCCTGCTCGGCGACGCCGAGCGGCTGATCGGCGAGTGCCCCTGCGAGTCGGGCTGCCCCTCCTGCGTGCAGAGCCCGAAGTGCGGCAACCTGAACGAGCCGCTCCATAAGGAGGGCGCGCTGGAGCTGATGCGCTCGATGCAGAGTACCCATAGGGGCCTCTAACTCAAGGCACGTGGCCAGAGCTCGCGGATCGCGAGCACGGCGAAGGCGTGCGACCAGGCGAGGGGGGTGGTCGAGGCCGGCGCTCCCGTGGCGGCGTCGACGCGCTCGGGGAGCAGGCCGAGCGGCGTCGCGGCGCGGCGCAGGTCGGCCATCAGGCGGAGGGCCGCGCGGCGGTCGCCGAGCGCGGCCAGCCCCAGGGCGACCCAGGCGGTCGGCGCGGTCCAGGGGTCCTCGCCGCCGTGCCATTGCTGAGACGGAACGATGCCGAAGCGCCCGCTGGAGCCTGCCGCCCGATGCAGGGTGCGGCGGATCGCGGGGAAGAGCGATGGTTGAGCGAACGGCCGCACCCCCCAGGCGGCCGCGGAGTCCCAGCCGGACTCCGGCTCTGCCTCGATCCGCACGAGCCCAGCCATCCCCGCGAACGCCCTGCGCAGCGCCTCGCTGCTTCCGGTGTGCCTTTCGGACCTATGAGGTACAAAAAGCACACCGGAAGCCGATGCCACGAGGGCATTGCCCAGATAGTCGCCGGTGGCGCCCTCCTGGTAGTCGGCGCGGTCGCGCCAGCGGTAGCGCTGCGGCCGCGCAGGAATGTCCGCCGCACGCGCCGCCGCGGCGACCCAGCCGGCCGCATCGCCCTGCGCCGCGCGTCCCGGCACGGGGGCGCCGGTCGTGTCGAAGCGCGCCGCGGCGTGGAGGTCGAGGCGGGTGAGGAAGCGGGCGATCCGGCGCGCCTCCCTCCGGTAGCCGGACTCGGCCAGCGCGATCGCGACCGTCGCCGCGTCGCGCGGCCAGACGTACGCCCAGCCCGGCCGCGCCCCCGCCACGGCGGCGCCGTTGGGGGCGACGGACGCGCGCAGGACGAGCAGCGAGCGGCGATAGAGCCGCCGCGCCCAGGGTGGAGCGGCGCCGCTCAGTGGCTTGGCGCGCTTGAGCCAGCGACGATCCCGAGCGGCCGCT
>DASTVL010000248.1:0-2746 GCA_035759115.1 Solirubrobacterales bacterium
GAGGCTACCGCCGGTGCGATCCGCGAGCTCGAAGACCAGCACGCCGAGCGCCTTGCGGGCCAGCGGCTCGCCCTGGAGCGCGCCGACTATGAGGCAGAGCGTGCCCGCCGCCAGTTCGATGCCTGCGAGCCGGAGCACCGCCTTGTCGCCCGCAACCTGGAGCAGGAGCTCGAGCAGGCGCTCAGTGCCGTCGAGCGTGAGCGCGGCAGACTCGCGACCTTGGAGCAGGCGCGGCCGGCGCCGCTCACCGATGAGGAGCGCGAGGGCCTTGCCCAGCTGGCCCGCGAGCTGCCGCGGCTGTGGGAGGCGAGCAGCACCACCGCCCGCGACCGCAAGGCGCTTCTGCGCGCTTTGATCGCCGAGGTTGTGGTCACCTGTCACCCCGAGGAGCGTCGCGCCGACGTCGAGGTCGCCTGGGAGGGCGGCGCGCGGACCGAGCTGAGCGTGAAGCTGAACGCCCGCGGCCCGGAGCGGCGCAGGCTCGGCGAGGACACCATTGAGTTGATCGGTCGCCTCGCCCAACATCAGGCCGATTGGCAGATCGCCGCGATCCTCAACCGGCAGGGCCGGCGCACCGGCACGGGCCTCCCGTTCACCCAGGCGCGCGTGCGGGCGGCGCGGCAACGGGCCGGTATCCCGGCCGCGCCTCCCCCAGACCCGGACTCGGATGTCGTCACGATTGAGGAGGCTGCGGATCAGCTCGAGGTCTCAGCGGCGACGATCCGGCGCTGGCTGGGAGACGGGCTCCTTCCTGCCGAACAGGTCACACCTGGTGCGCCGTGGCGGATCCGTCTGACCGACGACGTCCGCCGTCGCTTCGTGCCCGAGGTTCCTGACGGCTTCGTGCCGTTGGCCGAGGCGGCGCAGCAGCTGGGCTGTGCCCGCCAGACCGTGTTGCATAAGGTCCAACGCGGCGAGCTGAGAAGCGTTCAGGTGACAAAGGGGCGCCGCAAAGGGCTTCGGATCGAGGTTCCCGGCGCCTCCTTGGACCGTTTGGTCAACCAGTGAGTCGGAAGGTGCAGTGTGAACCGAGATCAGGCGGACCGATCAACAGCGCGTTTGCCTTCTCCTCGACGAAGCGCAGCGTCGCCAGCTCCTCGACCAAGCTGCGGTCGAGCGCCGGCTGCGCGTCGAAGTCGAACTGCTCGAGCGTCTTTTGCGCCGGCAGCTTGGCGAAGCGCAGGCGAGCCTGCAGGCGGCGCTCGCGGTCGGCCTTCACCTCCTCTCCGACCAGCTCGGCGAGGAACTCGGTGTAGGTGGGACTGTCGCGCTCGGCCGCCTCCAGCGCCGGTGCGAGCCGGCCCGCTATCGCCTCGAGCTTGAGGGCGGCGAGATCGCCGCGCAGCTGCTGGTAGACGCTGTCGGAACTCATCAGACCGCCTCCGCCAGCTCGGCGTATTGCTCGAGCGAGACGGTCGGAGCACGGTCGTGGTTGTGCAGGGCCGCCAGCTCGGCCAGGGCCCGCTCGGAGGGCGGGCGGTTTTGCTTTTTGCGGCAGGGCGCCTTGGTCGTGAAGGCCGCGAGCACGGCGCGCTCGAGGCCGGCGGCATGGGTGGCCGTGCGGACCCTCTGCCCGGCGCCGGCCGGGGCCATGCGGTGGGTGGCGATCAGCTCGCCGGCGCCGGTGGCGATCCGCAGGATCGGCTCGCCCACCGCCACCGAGACGATCACCCGGCGGCGGGCGTAGGCGGCGGGGACGCTGTAGTGGTTTGCCTCGAAGGCGACCAGCGCCGAGCGCGAGACCAGCCGCTCGACTTCGATCCGCGCCGGGAACGGCAGCGGCGGCAGCGGGCGCAGCGGCTCGGCTTCGGCGAGACCGGCGACGGTGCTGCGATCGCGCCGGCGGCGGTCGGCGACCTCGGCGCACCAGCGATCCAGCGAGCCCTGCGCGAGCGAGGGCGTGTCGACACGGGCGCTCCGCCACCACGATCGGGTCAGGTACTTGATCGCCGCCTCGACCACCCCCTTGCGTTGAGGGCGGTGGGCCGGGCAGATCGCGACATCGGCCCCGTAGTGCTTGGCGAGCTCGGCGAAGCGCGGGTTTAAGCGATCGGTCCCCGGGATCACCGCGGTGGCCATGCGGTCGACCCGCCAGCTGCGCGCGGTGCCGCCCAGGCCCTCCAGGATCGGGTGGATCGCGGCGGCGAGGTGCCCGAGCGTCGTCTGCTCGCAAAAGACGGCGCGGAAGCGCCCCGAGTGCGACAGCGCCCCGACCAGGACGTAGGCCTTCTCGCCCCAGGGGGTCTCCTCCAGCTCCAGCCAGTCCCACTGGATCTCCTCGCCGGGCGGGTGATCGATCTCCACCGTCGGCGCCTTGTCGCGGCAGTGCTTGCAGGAGGGGCAGATCGGGCGCAGCTCGAGGCGGCGGACCTCCTTGACCAGCGAGGAGTAGCCGCGATTGAAGCCCTCCGCGGCCAGCTCGCGGTGCAGCACGCTCAACAGCAGGTGGGGGTCGTCTTCGAAGCGGGCGGCGATGTAGGGGCGGTAGGGGTCGAGGCAGCTGGTCCTCTCCTCCTGTTGTTGGGCGCTGCCATCTCCGGCGAGGTATCGGCGAATCGTCTTTCTATCCCGCCCGGTGTGGCGGGCGATGGCCGAGATCGACCAGCCGCGGCTGGCAAGGGCTTGAATCTCCACGTCGTCCTCCTGTGTGAGCATCCCCCCGGGGTCTCCCTTCGGATCGCAGGTATAGGCACCCGCGACCGTCGCGTTGACCCCTGACGGAAAAGCGCCGCCGCGGCCCCGCCGC
>DASTVL010000249.1:0-3277 GCA_035759115.1 Solirubrobacterales bacterium
CGCGGTCGTGAAGGTCTTCCTGACGGGAGCGACGGGCTTCATCGGCGGCACGGTCGCGCGGCAGCTGCGCGAGCGCGGCGACGACGTCGTCTGCCTGGTCCGCGACCCGGCCAGGGCCGAGGAGCAGGCAGCGCTCGGCTGCAGCCTGGTCCGCGGCGACCTCGGCGACGGCGAGGCGATCCGCAAGGGGTTGGACGGCTGCGACGCCGTGATCCACGCCGCCGCGATGTACAAGGTCGGGATCCCCGCCAAGCAGCACCCGGCGATGTGGGAGGCCAACGTCGCCGGCACCGAGAACGTGCTCAGGCTCGCGAGCGAGGCGGGCATCGCGAAGCTCGTCTACGTCTCCACCGTCGGCGTCTTCGGCAACACCCATCGCCAGGTCGTCGACGAGGGCTACGAGCACCCCGGCAAGGAGTTCACCTCCTACTACGAGGAGACCAAGCTCGAGGCCCACCGCGTCGCCAAGCGGATGATCGAGGACGGCCTGCCGGGCACGATCGTCCAGCCGGGCGGCGTCTACGGGCCCGGCGACACCTCGCAGATCGCCGACCTGCTGGCGGAATTCTTCGCCGGCAGGTTGTTGCTGATGCCCTTCCCCGAGCTCGGCATCTGCCTCAGCCACGTCGACGACATCGCCGCCGGCATCCTGCTCGCGCTCGACCGCGGCAAGGTCGGCGAGACCTACGTGCTGAGCGGTCCGGTGACGACGATGCGCGAGGCGATCGAGACCGTCGCCGCGGCGACCGGGCGCAAGGCGCCGAAGCGGGCGATGCCGGTGCCGCTGATGAGGCTGCTGACGCCGGTCGGGCCGCTGGTCGGCAAGCTGCTCGGCCAGCCGCCGAACCTGCGCGAGCTGATCTCCTCCGCCGACGGCGTCACCTTCTGGGCCAGCCACGAGAAGGCCAGCCGCGAGCTGGGCTACTCGCCGCGCGGGATGGAGGAGGGGCTGCGCCAGACCCTCGCCGGGGACGACCGCTTTCCGGATCCCACCCCCGCCTGAGGCGGCTCCCGCGATGCGACTGATCGACGTCGAGCACCTCGGCCGCCCGCACGTGATCGGCTGCTGGCAGGTCGGCGAGGCCCTGGTCGACCCCGGCCCCGAGTCCTCGCTGCAGACGCTGCTGGACGCGCTCGGCGAGGAGCGGCCGCGGGCGCTGCTGCTGACCCACATCCACCTCGACCACGCCGCCGCGACCGGCGCCCTGGTGCGTCGCTGGCCGGACCTGGATGTCTACGTGCACGAGCGCGGCGCCCCGCACCTGATCGACCCGAGCCGGCTGCTGGCCAGCGCCGAGCGCCTCTACGGCGAGCACATGGAGCGGCTCTGGGGCGAGATCGTGCCGGTGCCCGAGCAGAACGTCAAGCCGCTGGCGGGCGGCGAGCGGGTGCTCGGCATGCGCGTCGCCTACACCCCCGGTCACGCCTCCCACCACGTCAGCTATCTGCACGAGGAGAGCGGCGCCGCCTTCGTCGGCGACGTCGCCGCGGTGCGCATCCCGGGTGTCGACATCGTCGTCCCTCCCACGCCCCCGCCCGACATCGACATCGAGGCCTGGATCGACTCGATCGGGATCGTCGAGGGCTGGCGACCCGAGCGCCTCGCGCTGACCCACTTCGGCGCGATCGAAGACCCGCTTCCCCACCTCGCCCTGGTCAAGGACCGCCTGCGCGAGGAGGCCGAGCTCGCGCGCGAGCTCCCCGAGGACGCCTACGAGGCCCAACATCGCAACCGGGTAGTCGCCAGCTCCACCAGCGATGAAGCAGCGGCCGAGATGATCCAGTCCGTGCCCCCGCAATATCAATGGCGCGGCCTCAACCGGTACTGGAGCAAGTTGAGCGAGCGAAGGGAGGTATCCGGGTAGGCCCGGAACGTCTTGTACTTTTTTTGCGGCAACAACCTCGGATGGCCGCAACGTGTCTTCAAAAAAAGTTAAGTGGAGGGCCTGCCCGGATACCTCCCAAACCTCAAGCCAAATGCTCCCTCATCCGCTCGACCGCCTCGGTGATGCGCTCGTCGGGCGTGGTCAGGGCGATGCGGAAGAAGCCCTCGCCGCTCGGCCCGTACATCGAGCCCGGCGAGACGACGACCGCGGCCTCTTCGAGCACGAGCTCGGCGAAGGAGGTCGAGGTGTGGCCCGCGGGGACCGGCGCCCAGACGTAGATCGTGCCCTTCGGAGCGGTGACCTCGACACCGATCTCTGCGAGCGCCGAGACGACCAGGTCGCGGCGGCGCTTGTACGTTTCGTTCATCCGCTCCAGCGGCCCGGCCGGACCCTCGAGCGCGGCGACCCCCGCCATCTGCACGGCCTCGAACAGACCGGAGTCGACGTTCGTCTTCAGCCGCCAGTAGGTCTGCACCGCCTCGGCGTTGCCGAGGATCGCGGCGCAGCGCCAGCCGGTCATGTTGAAGCCCTTGGAGAGCGAGAAGACCTCGACCCCGACCTCCTTGGCGCCCGGCGTCGCGAGGAAGCTCGGCGCGACGTAGCCGTCGTAGGTCGTCTCCGAGTAGGCGTTGTCGTGGACGACGAGGATCTCGTGCTCGCGGGCGAAGGAGACGACCATCTCGAAGAAGCCCTCGGGGACGACCGCGCCGGTCGGGTTGTTGGGGTAGTTGACGAACATCAGCCGCGCCTTCGCGGCGACGTCGGCGGGAACCGCGGTCAGGTCCGGGGCGAAGCCCAGCTCGGGCACCAGCGGCAGCAGCTCCGGCGTCGCCCCGGCGAGGATCGGGCCGCCGGTGTAGACGGGGTAGCCCGGGTCGGAGGCGAGCGCGACGCCGCCCGGGTCGAGGAAGGCGAAGCAGAGGTTGTAGATGCACTCCTTGGCGCCGATCGCCGGGATCACCTCGCTGCCGGGGTCGATCTCGACCCCGAAGCGGGTGTCGTAGAAGCGCGCCAGGGCCTCGCGGAACTCGTCGCGGCCGCGGTTGCTCGGGTACTGGTGCGTGCCTGGGTCGGCGACCGCCTCCTGCATCGCGGCGACGACGTGCGGGTACGTCGGTTCGTCAGGGTCGCCGATGCCGAGGCTGATCACGTCGATGCCGGCGGCGCGCTTGTCGGCGATGCGCCGCTCGAGCTCCTGGAACATGTAGGGAGGCATCGCCTCCAGGCGCTGTGAGGGGTCTGCGATTCCCACGGGCGCGGAAATCTATTAGGCGAGGTCGGACAGTGCCTGCACGAGCTCCGGCGAGAGCTCGCCGGAGCAGATCGGCTCGGCCCAGCCGGTCAGGCGCACGTCCAGATCCGCAGAGACATCGACCTCGAGCTCGCCGCCG
>DASTVL010000250.1:0-5442 GCA_035759115.1 Solirubrobacterales bacterium
GCATCCGACATTGACCCACTTCAGGTGTGGTCAATGTCGGATGCGCGTTGACGGAGGAGCGCGGCTGCCCGGCTGAGTTCCGCGCCGACCCGAGCGGGCTCGTATTTGACCTCGTAGTGAGTGAAGCGGAGTGCCGTCATCCCAGCGAGCGCGTGGGCCCGGTCGCGCCGAGCGTCGCGCGTCTGAGTCGATGCCGTGCGGTGGTAGCGGAGGCCGTCGGTCTCAATCACCAGGCCGAGGTCGGGCCAGTAGAAGTCGACTTCCCATCCGTTGACGATCTGTTTGGTCTGCGGCGGAGGAAGGCCGGCGGTCTCCGCAATCGGGCGAAAGAGGATCTCGAGGTCCGAGTCGGATAGGCGGAAGGTGCGCATGTCCAATAACTCGCGAAGATCTCGGGCGCCGGGCTGCCCCGCATAGTCGTCGACAGCGGTTCGCAATTCCTCGGGGTCGATCAAGTCCCGCTTGTCCGCCTCGTTGACCGCGCGCTCGAGTCTGCGCGACGGGACTTCGCACGCCAGATCGACCACCGTCCGCGCCACTGCGGTCACCGGGATCCCGTTCACGGTTGTGAGCTCGCCGGTGCTAAGCGTCGGACGCCCACGGACCTTCAGACCGGGTCGCCGCAGTTCGCAGCGCCGCTTGACGCTGACATCGACACGGCCCGGCAGCTCCTCGCCAATGCACCAGAGGGCGGCGGCGCTGCGATGACTGAGTGCCGCCCCCTCCCCGCAGGCGAGGACGGCTGCCATCCAGCGCCGCTCGCGGGTCAGCCGCGGCCACCCCACCGCATAGACGCCGCGCATGACGAGATGCAGGCGACCCCGTCCCACGCGGTGCTCGATTTCCCGCGAGTTGAAGCCGAGCGCCAGCAACTGCCACCGCGCGACCACGCCATGCTGCCGCCCGGCCAGCCCCCAGGCCTGCCTGCTGCGTTTGTCGTTGCGCGCATCCGACATTGACCACACCTGAGCCTGGTTAATGTCGGATGCGCGCGAGTTCGCCCCCCTGAACGGACTCGTTCAGGGCAATTTGGGGGAAGGAAGCATGGCCGGGCGGCCGAAAGCGCTCGCATGATCGAGGCATCGAGGACGTTGATGAAGTCCGAGCCTGAACTCGCCGAGCTCGTCGCCGAGCTCGAGGGGGTCGAGGTGACGATGGCCGAGAAGGGCTTCGGCACCCGTGTGGAGGTGCGCGCAGAGGATGCCTCGGGTCTGGCCGGGCCCGACCTGGAGTGGATCCTCGACCAGTTGGCGGAGCCGCAGAAGCTGCCCTTCTCATAGACTCCCGCGCCGCATGCGCGAGAGAAATCCGGTCACCCACGAGGAGAAGCTCGAGTACCTGCGCGAGCTGCGCGAGGCCGCGGTCCACTCGGCCTCCGAGGAGGCGGTCGAGAAGCAGCACGCGAAGGGCAAGCTGACCGCCCGCGAGCGGATCGAGAAGCTGCTCGACC
This sequence comes from Solirubrobacterales bacterium, assembly GCA_035759115.1. Lineage (GTDB taxonomy): Bacteria > Actinomycetota > Thermoleophilia > Solirubrobacterales > 70-9 > VRUE01. Next base: position 1,451 of record DASTVL010000250.1, read on the forward strand.
CGGGCTCCTTCGAGGAGCTCGACACCTTCGTGCGCCACCGCACCTACGACTTCGAGATGCAGAAGAAACGGCCCTGGGGCGACGCCGTCGTCACCGGCCACGGCACGGTGGACGGCCGCACGGTCTTCGTCTTCTCCCAGGACTTCACCGTCTTCGGCGGCAGCCTCGGCGAGGTGATGGCGGAGAAGATGTGCAAGGTGATGGACCAGGCGGCCGCGGTCGGCGCGCCGGTGATCGGGATCAACGACTCCGGCGGCGCCCGGATCCAGGAGGGCGTCGTCAGCCTCGGCGCCTACGGCGACGTCTTCGTCCGCAACGTGCAGTGCTCGGGGGTGATCCCGCAGATCAGCCTGATCATGGGCCCCTGCGCCGGCGGGGCCGTCTACTCACCGGCGATGACCGACTTCATCTTCATGGTCAAAGAGACCTCGCACATGTTCATCACCGGCCCGGAAGTGATCAAGACCGTGACCGGCGAGGAAGTCGAGTTCGAGGAGCTGGGTGGGGCGATGAGCCACAACTCGAAGTCGGGGGTCGCGCACTTCGCCGCCGAGGACGAGGAGAGCTGCCTCGAGGACGTGCGCTACCTGCTCGGCTTCCTGCCCTCGAACAACCTCGAGGCGCCGCCGCGCTACGCGCCCGACGACGATCCCGAGCGCGAAGACGAGGAGCTGGAAACGATCGTCCCCGACGACCCGAGCAAGCCCTACGACATGCGCGACGTGATCTCCCGCATCGTCGACGACGAGGACTTCTTCGAGGTCCACGAGCACTTCGCCAAGAACATCGTCTGCGGCTTCTCGCGGCTCGACGGCTTCCCGGTCGGGATCGTCGGCAACCAGCCCGCCCACCTCGCCGGCGTGCTCGACATCGAGGCCTCCGAGAAGGCGGCCCGCTTCGTCCGTACCTGCGACGCCTACAACGTCCCGATCGTCACCTTCACCGACGTGCCCGGCTTCCTACCCGGCACCGACCAGGAGTGGAACGGGATCATCCGCCACGGCGCCAAGCTGCTCTACGCCTTCACCGAGGCGACCGTGCCGAAGCTCACGGTCGTCACCCGCAAGGCCTACGGCGGCGCCTATGACGTGATGAGCTCGAAGCACATGCTGGCCGACTACAACGTCGCCTGGCCGACCGCCGAGGTCGCGGTGATGGGCCCGGAGGGCGCGGTCAACATCATCTATCGCAAGGACATCGCCTCCTCGCCCACCCCCGAGGAACGGCGCCAGACCCTGATCGACGACTACAAAGCCCACTTCGCCAACCCCTACTCGGCGGCGGAGCGCGGCTACATCGACGACGTGATCGAGCCCAGGCAGACGCGGCCGAAGTTGATCAAGGCGCTGCGCATGCTGCAGAGCAAGCGGGTCGAGCAGCCGAAGCGCAAGCACGGGAACATCCCGCTCTGAGCAGGTTCGTACGCCCTACGCCCCCGTAGGCCTCTGTGCGGCCGCTTGACGGCGAGCGTTCCAAGTTGCCAGGGGAGCGGCGGTGAGCTCCTCCCAGGCGGCGCGCTCTCCCAGGTACTGCATGACTACGAAGTGGAGCAGGCCGGGGAGCATCTCGGGAGCTTGCGCGGCTTCGCCGTCCATCAGCTTGGCCGAGATCAGGGTGTCGATCGCGCCGACGATGAAGTCGGGGGCGATCCGCGGCGGGGCCTGGCCGCTGGGGAGATCGTCGCGGCCGCTGTCGAGGGCGCGGGCGAGGCGCTCCATCAGCTCGCGCCGGCGGGCCAGCGGTCGCTCGCCGCCGGCGTGCACCTCGACCAGCAGCGCTTTCGCCATCGCCGGCTGGTTGGCGCAGAACTCGAGCAGCTCGGCCAGCGCTGCGCGCAGTCCCTCACGCCAGGAGCCCTGGCGCTTGGCGGCGCCGAGCAGACGCCGGTAGAGCCACTCTCCGGCGTCGTCGTAGGCCTGGGCGAAGCAGTCCTCGCGATCCTGGAAGTGCTTGTAGAAGGTGGCGCGGCTGGTCTCGGCCCGCTCGATCACGTGGCGGACGGCAACCTGCTCGTAGCCGAGCTCGCCGCTGGCGAGGAGCATCGCGGTGAGGATGCGCTCGCGGGGCGGACGGCGGCCTGAGGAGCCCGGGAAGCTGAGGACAGTGCCGCTGTCGGTATTCGAAAACATACTCCTTTTGTCTAGGTATAGCAGCTTTCAAAAACGCCGTTGCCTAGAACGCGATGTTTTCTGTAGAAAAGGCAAGTAGACATCGGATATATGTTTTGGTACCGTCTCGGCATGGCCGACTCGCGGTCCCTCTCCGAGCGTCTCTCGAAACTGCCTCCTGGCCGCCACCTGATCCCGCGCGACTTCGTTTCCCAGAACCAGCGCGAGCGGATGCTGCTGGCGACGGCCGAGCTGGTCGCCGAGCGCGGCTACCAGAAGACGACGATCGAGCTGATCGCGAAAACGGCCCGCGTCGCCCTGGTCACCTTCTACGAGCACTTCGCCAACAAGGAAGAGTGCTTTCTCGCCGCCTTCGACGAGAGCGTCGCCGCCGCCGGCGAGGTCTTCGCCGAGCTGGTCGATCCCGAGCAGCCCTGGGCCGACCAGATCTCGACCGGGCTCGAGGTCCTGCTCGAGATGGTCGTCGCCGAGCAGCCACGGGCGAAGCTCTGCATCGTCGAGAGCCAGGCTGCCGGCGGCAAGGCGCTGGCCCGCTACCAGTCGATGCTGGAGATGGTCGCGCCGAAGCTGCGCGAGGGGCGCGAGCTCAACCCGCGGGCGAGCCGCCTGCCGGACGGGCTCGAGGTGGCGATCGCCGGCGGCCTGATCTGGCTGGTCCACCAGCGGCTGGTCTCCGGTCGGGTCGACGACCTCAGGGGGCTGCTGCCGGAGATGCTGCAGGTGACGCTGACGCCGTACGTCGGCGAGGTCGAGGCGGCGCGCGCCGCGGAGGCGGCGCAGGCGAGGGTCGCGGCCTGATCATGGTCAGACGAAGCGCGGGGAGCTGGGCCGGGCCGATGTGAGCGAACCGCGCAGAGGACGCGATCCTGCGCGGGAGAGGATCGCCGCCGCGACGATCGAGCTGGTCGCCGACCACGGTCTCGAGGCGGTCGACGCGAGGACTATCTGCGAGCGAGCCGATGTGGGCAACGCCCACTTCAACCGCTGCTTCGCCGATCTCGAAGACTGCTTCCTCGTCATTCACGGCGAGGTGCTGGAGGAGCTCTGCGCTCGGGTCGCGGCCGCACGAGCCGGCCGCGAGGCCTGGCACGACGGGGTCTGGGCGGCGGGCATGGCGGCGATGCGCTACCTGCAGGAGGATCCGGACCGGGCCCGCTTCCTCATCGTCGCGATCAACGGGGCCGGCCCGGGCGCCCAGACGCGCCGCGACGAGGTCGTGCAGCGGATCGCCGCGGTGCTCGACGGCGGCCGCGGCGAGGCCGTGGGCGAGCGGCCGATGTCACGCTGCACCGCCGAAATAAGCGCCGGGGCCGTCTACGGCACGATCCAGGCCAAGACCGAATCCGGCTCGATCGAACGCGGCGAGGAGTTCCTGCCCGAGCTGATCTACCTGGCGACGATGCCCTACCTCGGCCGGCGCGCCGCCGAAGACGAGCTCGCCGTGCAGCCGCTGAGGTAGGCGGGCCGGCAGTCGCCCGCCGCCGGGGGTATCGTCGGGTCGTGGCAAAGGCGAAGGGGAAAGCCAAGGCAAAGGGAGGGGATGCGGTGGAGGATGCCGCGCCCTCGTCGCGCCTGCCCGCCGGGCGGCACGGGCTGCCGCGGGAGTTCATCGTCCAGAACCAGCGCGAGCGGATCGTCACGGCGCTCGTCGACACGGTCGCCGAGCGCGGCTACAACGCGACCACGGTCGCCAACATCACCAAGGCCGCCTCGGTCTCGCGTCGCACCTTCTACGAACACTTCGCCGACAAGGAAGCCTGCTTCCTCGCCGCCTACGAGATGGTCGCCGAGCACATCGCCGCCTCGATGCGGGCGGCGGCGGAGTCCTTCGAGGACTGGCCGCAGCAGGTTCGCGCCGCGCTG
>DASTVL010000251.1:0-3360 GCA_035759115.1 Solirubrobacterales bacterium
AGACCGGCACGCCCGACCCCGCCAGCCCTTCGATCGCCGGGACGAGCGCGGCGGCCTCCTCCTCGGCGCCGACCGGCGGCCCGCTGCGGGCCGCCACGGCGCCGACGTCGAGCATCTCGAAGCCCGCCTCGACCAGCGCCAGCCCGTCGGCGACCGCCCGCTCCGGCGTCACGCTGCGCGCCCCCTCGAACATCGAGTCGGCGGTGACGTTGACGATCCCCGCCCCGATCGGCTGCGCCAGCTCGAGGGTCCGGTCGGCGAGCTTCCAGGGCACGTCGCTACGGTAGCGGCCGAACCGTGCCCCTGCGATGCGTCTACACCGACCTCGACGGCACCCTGCTCGGCAGGGGCAGCTCGCTCTTCCGCGACGCCGAGGGGGGCTTCTCCTCGGCCCAGTCGCGCGGGCTCGAGGCCTGCCACCGGGCCGGGGTCGAGGTCGTGATCATGTCCGGGCGCCGCGAGCCCCAGGTCCACGAGGCGGCCCGCCTGATGGGCCAGGCCTCCTACATCTACGAGGCCGGCTGCGCCTTCGCGATCGACGGCGAGACGACGCTGCTGACCGGCGACCTCGTCCCCGACGAGGAGGGCACCGTCTACGAGAAGATCGAGCGGCAGGGCATCCCGAAGCTGCTCTTCGAGCGCTTCGAGGGGCGGCTCGAGTACCACGCCCCCTGGCACCATGGCCGCGTCCTCTCCCACCTCTTCCGCGGCAAGGTCGACGTCGCCGAGGCCAACGAGCTGCTCGCCGCCGCAGGTCACGAGAACCTGCGCCTGCTCGACAACGGCGCGATCGGCCGCGAGATGGCCACGGTCGAGGGGCCCACCCACGCCTACCATCTGGTGCCGAAGCTGGTCAGCAAGGCGGCGGCGGTCGCCGCCCACGCCCGGGCCCGCGGCTTCGACCCGGCCGAGTGCATCGCCGTCGGCGACTCGGTCGAGGACCTCGAGGTCGCCGCCGCGGTCGGCCGCTTCTTCGTCGTCGCCAACGGCCCCGCCCGCGATCCCGGCCTGCGCACCGCGCTCGCCGCCTGGGACAACGTCACGGTGACCGAGGGCGCGATGGGCGAGGGCTTCTACGAGGCGGTCATATCCAGCCTGATCGAGCGCCGCTAATATCGGCCCGGTGGAGATAGCCGAGACGGCGACCGTCGCCGAGCAGGAGTACCTGGAGACCATGTTCTGGCTGGAGGAGGCCGGGCTGCAGATGACCGGCGCCAACATCGCCCGCGCGATGCAGCTCTCGCCGCCGACGGTGCACGAGATGGTCGGCCGCCTGATCGAGGACGGCTACGTCGAGCGCAACCCCGACAAATCGCTCGCCTTCACCGCCTCCGGCCGCGAGCACGCCAGCCACATCGTTCGCCGCCACCGGATGATCGAGCGCTTCCTCACCGACGTGCTCGGGATCCCCTGGGACGAGGTGCACGAGGAGGCCGAGCGGATCGAGCACGCGATGTCGCCGGTGCTGGAGGAGCGCATGCGGGCGGCGATCGGCGATGCGACGACCTGCCCGCACGGCCACCCGATCGTCGAGGGCGTGCGCGAGCGCGGCGCCCTGCTGGCCGACGTCGAGGTCGGCGCCACCGTCCACGTGCTGCGCTTCGAGAACGAGGCCGAGGAGCTGCTGCATTACCTCAAAGAGGCCGGGCTCGAGCCGGGCCTGGAGGGGACCGTCGAGAGCTCCGACGAGGAGGGCGTGACAATCGCCTCCGCCGACGGCCCCCACCGCGTCTCGCGCAGCGTCGCCGAGACCGTCTCGGTCCGCGCCGACCCGGCGCCGCCGCCGCGGGCGGCGATCCCCGAGCAGCTCGTACTGTCGCAGGACCGCTACGGCCGCTAGGCCCGCGACGCGGCGCGAACTCGCTCGAGCGCGCGGGCGATGCGGGCGACGCCCTCGGGGATCCGCTCGGGGGGGACGCTGGCGAAGGAGAGGCGCAGACTGTTCTCGCCGCCCTCGATCATGAAGTCGGGGCCGGCGACGAAGGCGACGCCCTCGTCCTTGGCCGCAGCCAGCAGAGCGGTCGTGTCGGTGCCGGCGGCGAGGTCGAGCCAGAGGAAGTAGCCGCCCTCGGGGACGACGAACTCCGCCTCGGGCAGCTGCTCGCGCAGCGCCCCGACCAGGGCGTCGCGGCGCTCGCGCAGGGCGCCCTTGACGAACTCGATGTTGCGATCGAGGCCGCCGGAGCGGCAGAGCTCGAGCACGACCGACTCGGCCAGCATGTTGGGCGAGATGTAGGTCTCGTTGGCGCGCTTGGCCAGCTGCGCGATCTCGGCCCCGGGCCCCGCCAGGTAGCCGACCCGCACGCCGGGGCTGACCGTCTTCGAGAAGGAGGAGGCGTGGACGACGCGGTCGGCGGAGTCGAGCGAGAGCATCGACTCCAGCGCCTCGCCCGCGAAGGGCAGCTCGCGGTAGGGGTCGTCCTCGAAGATCCAGAAACCGTGCTCGGCGGCGAGCTCGACCAGCCGCGCCCGCTTGGCGGCCGAGAGCGTGCAGCCGGCCGGGTTGTGGAAGTTGGGGATCACGTGGGCGAGCTTGATCGGCCCCTCTGCCAGCGCCGCTTCGAAGGCGCCGACGTCCAACCCGTCGGCCTCCAGCGCGACGGGCACGAGCTCGACCCCGAGCCGCTGCAGCATCAAGAGCGTGCGGTCGTAGGTCGGCTGCTCGACCACGACCCGGTCGCCGCGCTCGAGCAGGTGCTCGAACAGCATCCAGCCGGCCTCCAGCGACCCGTTGGCGATCATCACCTGGCCGGCGTCGAGCCCCCCGTGCCGCTCGGCGACCCACTGGCAGAGCCCCGGATGCCCGATCCCGGTTCCATACGAAAGCGCCTTTTCCCAATCCTCAGCAAGCGCCCTCCCGGCCGCAGCGGCCACTGCCTCACGGGGCAGGATGTCGGCGCTGGGCGCGCCGCGCGCAAAGGAGATCGTGTCCGCCGCCATCGCCGCCGAGCCTAGCAACGCTAGGAGGAGGTCGAGCCGCGCAGCACGGAGACGCCGGAGTGGGCGGGGTCGCCGTCGTCCTCCTGCAGCGAGACGTCGAAGTAGCGATAGCGCGAGGGCTCGACCGGCAGCGGCAGCTCGACCTCGGCCTCGCCGTCGGCGCCGACCTGGAAGGAGCCGAGCGCGATCATGCGGCCGTCCTCGTCGAGCAGCCAGAGCTCGTAGAAGCGGTCCGGCCCGGCGGGATCGAGGCCGCCGACCTGGAATCGGGCGCGCTGCTCGTCGCTCGCGAGCACGACGTCGCCGTGGGCGCCGGCGGGGCCGTCGTCGATCCGGTCGAGGGCCAGCTCCGCGCCGCCGCCCGCGCCCCCCGAGCCGCCGTCGCCGAGCAGCAGCCCGCCGGCAACGCCGATCGCCAGC
>DASTVL010000252.1:0-4111 GCA_035759115.1 Solirubrobacterales bacterium
GCGAAAGCCAGATGGCGTCAAAACGCCGCTGGACAATGGCTGCGCGCGGCCGCGCATGAATGCCAGCGGCGCGACCTCGATCACGCCGCGCTCGAAGTAGCCGTTGACCCGGTCGGGGTCGAGCATGTCGTAGAGGGCGTCGAAGAGCGGCCGCAGGTAGGGGTCGACCTTGGCCTGGATGTCGCCCGGCAGGAATCCGAGCCGCTCGCCCGCCTCGACCGCGGGCCGGGTGAGGATGATCCGCTGCACCTCGTTCTCGGCGAGGGCGTGGGCGGCCATCGCCACGGCGAGGAAGGTCTTGCCGGTGCCGGCCGGGCCGATGCCGAAGGTGATCGTCTGATTGCGGATCGAGTCGACGTAGCGCTTCTGGTTGAGCGTCTTCGGCGCGACCTTGGTGTTGCGATGCCGCCAGACGACATCCTCGAGGATCTGCGCCGGGCTCTCGTCGGCGTCGAGCGCGCCGGTCACCGCTTCGATCGTGCCCGGCGCCACCTCGTGCCCCTGCTCGATCAGGTCGACCAGCTCGTCGACCACGGTGGCGGCGGTCTGCACGTCGCCGGACTCGCCGTCGAGCGTGAGCACGTTGCCGCGCAGGTGGAACTCGCAGTCGAGCCGGCCGCGCAGCGCCCGCAGCACGGCGTCCTCGGAGCCGGCCAGCTCGGCGGCCACGGTGTTGTCGAGGGTCAGCTGCCTACGCGCCAAGTTTTTCCCGTACCGCGGTGCTGACCCGCTTGCCGTCGGCGCGACCGCCGAGCTTCGGCATCAGCGCCGACATCACCTGACCCATCTGCTTCTGCTCGGATGCGCCCGTCTCGGCGATCGCCTCCGCGACCAGCGCGGCCAGCTCCTCGTCGGATAGCTGTTGCGGCAGATAGGCCTCGATCAGGTCGGCCTCGAAGCGCTCGGCGCTCGCCTGCTCGCCGCGGTCGGCCTCGCTGTAGGCGTCGGCGGCCTCGAGCCGCTTCTTGCGCTCGCGCTGCAGCACGGCGACCTCGTCGCCCTTGCCCAGCTTGGCGTCCTGCTGCAGCGAGTCGACGATCATCCGCAGCGCGGCGGCGCGCTCGCGCTCGCCCGCCTTCATCGCGGTGCGGACGTCGGCCTGCATCTGCTCCAGAACGCTCATGCCGTCTAAGGGTAGTCGGCGGCGTCGATCTCGATCCGCTCGACGTCTCCCAGGGGCATCTGCAGGAAGCGGGTGCCGAGCTCGCGGAAGGACTCGATGTCGCCGCTGCAGAGGAAGCGGTACTCGCCCTCGCCGTCGGCGGGGCTGTCCAGGTCGGCGGCGACGAGCGTCCGCTGGACCGCGGCGGCGACGGCATGACCGCCGCTGACCAGGCGCACGTCGCGGCCGAGGATGCGCTGCAGCATCGGTGCGACCAGCGGGTAGTGGGTGCAGCCGAGGATCAGCGTGTCGGCCTCGGCCCGCTTCAGCGGCGCGCAGTAGGCGCGGGCCATCTCCATCACGCTCTGGTCGAAGGGCGAGCCGTCCTGGATGAACGGCGCCAGGTCGGGCGCCTCGACCTCGGTCACCTCGAGCGCCCGCCCCTGCGCTTCCAGCGCCCGGCGGTAGGCGCCGCTGGCGACCGTATTCGGCGTCGCCAGCACGCCGACCCTGCGGTTGGCGGTGATCGCGGCGGCGATCTCGGCCTGCGGCTCGACCACCGGCACCACCTCGACCCCGTACTCGGCTGCGATCTGGCGCGCGACGTCCTCGCCGATCGAGGTCGCCGTGTTGCAGGCGATCACCAGCAGCTTCGCACCGTCGCCGAGCAGCCGCTCCGCGATCGAGCGGATCCGCTCGCGCAGCAGCTCCGGGTCGCGCGTGCCGTAGGGGAACAGCTCCGTGTCGCCGAGGTAGACGAAGTCCTCCTCGGGCAGCGAGACCAGGCACTCGTGCAGGACGGTGAGCCCACCGACCCCCGAATCGAACATCGCGATGGGAGACGAAGGGCCTATAGGAAGGGCTTGTACGTCATGAAGAAGATCGTCACGACGACGGCGATCCCGGCGAGGCTGCCGACTTTGCCGATCCGGTCGCCGAGCGCGACGAACTCGTCGCTGAGCGCGTCGCCGGCCTTGAGGTCGCGCTCGGCCAGTTCCTTCGCCTCCGCCACCTTGGGCTGGAAGAAGGCATGCTGGAGGCCGAAGAGGACGATGATCGCGACGAAGCCGATGCTGATGAAGGCGTCGCCCGCGGTCCAGGGCCCGTCGGCGAGCAGGTAGATGCCGGCCAGCAGGAGGACGATCATGCCCGGGTTGACCAGGTAGCGGTCGACCCTCTGAACGCCCGCGAGGATCGCCGGCGTTGCGCGGGGGTACTGCGGCGAGACCGAGAAGAAGAAGGCGTAGCCGAAGGTCGGGCCGAAGGCCAGCACGACCGCGAGGATGTGCAGGAAAACCGCGATCTTGTAGCCGGGGTCGCCGATCGTCGCCAGCATCGCGGGAAACATATCCGCTAGCGGCGACGGAGCAATAGCGCGGCCCAGTCGCCGTCGATTTGGCGGTCGGCCTCGGCCAGGCCCGCGGGAGCGAAGGCGGCGGCGATCTCGTCGAGCTCGCCTGGCAGGAGGCCGGAGCAGATCAGGGTGGCGGGGATCCGGGGGAGGTCTCCCGGAGCAACAGCATGGAGGCTCCGGGAGACCTCCCCCGGATCCCCATTCAGCTGCGCGGCTACCGCTTTCAGCACGGGCGCGGTCATGTTGGCGACCACGGTCGGAGCGAGCTCGGGGAGTTGCGCGCGGAGGTTGAGGCGCTCGAAAACCGGCCGAACGCCGTTCGCGTTTGCATTCTCTTGAGCAGCTTCGATCGAGGCCTGCTCGTGGTCGTAGCCGGACACCGGGTCCCAGCCGAGCTTGGCGGCGGCGATCGCGAGGACGCCGGAGCCGGTGCCGAGGTCGGTCAGGGCGCCGCTCCCCTCCCCCGCCTCCTCAAGCTCGAGCAGCAGCTCGAGGCAGAGCCTCGTGGTCGGGTGGGCGCCGGTGCCGAAGGCGCGGCCGGGGTCGACGACGAGGTCGATCGCGCCCTCGCGCGGCGACTCCCAGGAGGGCCGCAGCCAGAGCCGGCCGCCGACCAGCAGCGGCTTGTGGAAGTCCTGCCAGCGATCGGCCCAGTCGTCGGGCACCTCGGTCGCGACCAGCTCGACCAGGCCGTCGCCCGCCGCCACCTCGACCTCGCCCAGCTCCGGCAGCTCGCCCTCGCCGCCGTAGATCGCGTACTCGACATAGCCGGGACCGCGCTCCTCCTCGACCCCGTTCGGCGCCAGCACGGTCAGCTCGGCGAGCACCTGCTCGGCCAGCTCGGGTCGGCAGCGGACGGCGAGCCGGATCAACCGAAGGCGCGGCGCACGCGCGAGAAGAAGCTGCCGGCATCGCCCTGCTGCGAGCGCAGGTTGCGCGGTCCGATCGTCTCATTCAGCTTCTCGACCAGCTCGCGCTGCTCCTCGGAGAGCGCCTCGGGGACGATCACCTGCACGGCGATCACCAGGTCGCCGGGAGGCCCCCCGTTGGCGCCCGGCATCCCGTGGCCGCGCAGAGCGAACTGGCTGCCGGGCTGGATCCCGGCCGGCAGATCGATCTCGCGCGGGCCCTCGTGGCTCGGCACCTCGACCTTGGTTCCCAGCATCGCGTCGAGAGCGCTGATCTCGATCTGGTGGATCAGGTCCTGGCCGCGCATCGGCCCGCGCCGCGTCTCGAAGCCGAAGCCCGCGCCGAAGAAGGCCTGGAAGATGTCCTCGACCGAGGCCGGCCCACCGGGGCCGGCGCCGGCGCCGGCGCCGCGCACGCCCTGGTGGCCGTAGGCGTCATAGGCGCGGCGCTGTTCGGGGTCGGAGAGCACCTCGTAGGCTTCCGCCGCCGCCTTGAACTTCTCCTCCGCCTCGGGGTCGTGGTCGTTGACGTCGGGGTGCAGCTCGCGGGCGAGCTTGCGGAAGGCCGTCTTCACCTCCGCTTTGTTGGCGTCGCGGGACAGACCCAGGATCTCGTAGTAGTCGGCGGGCATCAGCTGTAGACCGACTCGCAGTAGCGCGAGAGCTCGCGCGCGGCGCCGCGCACCGAGGCGATCGCGGTCGCGTAGTCCATCCGCAGCGGCCCGACCACGCCGACCGAGCCGAGGT
>DASTVL010000253.1:0-8971 GCA_035759115.1 Solirubrobacterales bacterium
CACCTCCGACTGCACCTTGTGGCCGTCCTCGATCAGGCTCTGGATCGCCTCGGTGATCTCGAGCTCGCCGCGCCAGGAGGGCTCGAGCGCGCGCGAGGCGGCGAAGATCGCCGGCTGGAAGAGGTAGACGCCGACCAGCGCGAGGTTCGACGGCGGGTCTTTGGGCTTCTCGACCAGGCGCACGACATGGTCGCCGTCGAGCTCGGCGACACCGTAGTGCTCGGGCTCATCGACCGGGGTGAGCAGGATCAGCGCGTCCGGTTCGGACTGGCGGAAGGTGGCGACGAGGCCGCGCAGGCCGTCGGCCAGCAGGTTGTCGCCGAGGTACATGACGAAGGGCGACTCGCCGATGAAGTCCTCGGCGGTGAGCACCGCATGCGCGAGCCCGGCCGGCTCGTCCTGGACGATGTAGGTGATCGCGGCGCCGAAGCGCTCGCCGTCGCCGACCGCCTTGCGGATCTCATCGCCGGTCTCGGGCGCGATGATGATCCCGATCTCGGTCACGCCCGCCTCGACCAGGGCCTCGATCCCGTAGAAGAGCACGGGCTTGTTGGCCACGGGGACGAGCTGCTTCGCCGAGGTGTGGGTGATGGGGCGCAGGCGCGTGCCCGCCCCACCGGAGAGAATAAGTCCCTTCAGGGGCTCCATTCGACGTGCAGCCTACTGGCCCGAACCATCGTGCGACCCGCGATCTACATCCCCACCTACGACGGCCGCGAGCGGCTCGGCCGCACGCTGCGCAGCCTCGAGGCGCAGAGCCGCCCGGTCGACGTCGTCGTCGTCGACAACGGCTCCGGCGACGGCACCGCCGAGCTGCTGCGCGAGCAGTTCCCCGAGGTCACGCTGCTGGAGCTGGGCCGCAACCTCGGCTTTGGGCCGGCGCTGAACCGGGCGATCGAGGCCCATCCCGGCGACCCGGCGATCCTGCTCAACAACGACGCCGTCGCCGAGCCGCGCTTCGTCGAGGCGCTGCTCGACGCCGCTGCCGAGGGCGCCGAGTGCATCGCCGGCGTGCTCGCGCAGGAGGCCGACCCCGGCCGGATCGACTCGGCCGGCGTCGTCGCCGACCGCACCCTGATGGGCTTCGACTACCTGCACGGCGAACCGCTCGCGGCGGCCGAGCGGGCGGCGGCGCCGCTCGGGCCGAGCGGCGGGGCGGCGCTCTACCGCCTGCCCGCCTTCCAGGCCGCCGGCGGCTTCGACGAGCGCATCTTCCTCTACTACGAGGACCTCGACCTCGCCCTGCGCCTGCGCGCCGCCGGCGCCCGCTGCCGGCTCGCCCCCGGGGCCCGTGCCGTCCACGCCTACTCGGCCAGCCTCGGCGCCGCCAGCGGCGAGAAGTACGCCCGCAGCGGCTGGAGCCGCGGCTACATGCTGCGCCGCTACGGGATCGCCTCGCAGCCGGGAAGAGCGGCCCGGGCGCTCGCCGCCGAGGCCGCGATCTGCGCCGGCCAGCTGCTCCGCGACCGCACCGCGCAGGGCCTCCGCGGCCGCCTGCGCGGCTGGCGCGACGGCGCGGGCCTAGAGCACCTGCCGGCGGTCGCCGACGAGGACCTGCTCGACATCGGCCTGCACGAGGCGCTGGTGCTGCGCCGCAAACGCCGCGCATAGCAGGACGTGCCTCTTGTTAGGTACCCATAGTGGCCTCTAACAAGAGGCACGTCCGAGCCAGGCCCGGGCGCGGGCGGGGTCGCCGCTCGCGCGCAGCGCGCGGCGCTCGCGCAGCAGGGCCGGCAGGCGACGCAGGCCTTCCAGCTTGCCGCGCAGGGTGGCGCGGAAGCGGCGCTCGCGGGCGGCGCGGCCGAGCGCGCCGAGCTCGACCGCGGCGATCCGTGGCGTCGCCGAGAGCGGCATGAACTTGAGCTGGGTGGAGAGGCGGTTGCGGGCGACGAGGCGGGCGTTGTCGGCGCTCGGGCGCTCGAAGCCGGCGGTCCAGGCGGCGTTGCCGACGTGCCAGACGACGGCCTCCGGCACGTACTCGAAGCGCCGGTCGGCGATCCGCGCCCGCACGTTCAGGTCGACGTCCTCGTAGAAGGCGAAGTAGGACTCGTCGTAGCCGCCGAGGTCAGCGAACAGCTCGCGGCGCAGCAGGCAGGCGGCGCCGCAGACGCCGAAGACCTCGCGCCGCTCCAACAGCTCCGGCCGCTGCTCCTCCCCCATGCCCCGCTCGAGCGCACGGCCGTCGCGGGTCAGCGCCTGGCCGGCGCTGTAGAGGCGGGCGTCGGGGGCGGAGCGCTGTGTCGCCTCGCCCTCGAGCTGCAGGATCCGCGGCTGCACGCCGCCCAGGCCCGAGTCTGCGTCCAGCGCCGTGCGCAGCGCCTCGACGCAACCGGGCTCGAGCACCGTGTCGGCGTTCAGCACCAGCACCGCCGCCGCCTCGGTGCGGGCGACGCCGAGGTTGACCGCGGCGGCGAAGCCGACGTTCTCGGGCAACGGGACGTGGGGTACCGCCTCACGCTCCAGGTAGTCGAGCGAGCCATCCGTGGAGCCGTTGTCGACCACCAGCGTCTCCAGCGCCGGCGCCTGACCGGCGAGCGACTCGAGGCAGGCGGGTAGGTGGGCGGCGGTGTTCCAGCTCGGGATCACGACCGCGACGGTGGGAGCGTGCATCAACCCGCCACGCTAGCGTTCCGCGCCGTGCCAGCGACCGCAACAGCCATCGAGGCGCGTGGCCTGGAGAAGACGTTCAGCATCCCGACCCACCGGATCGACTCGTTCAAAGAGCGGATCGTGCGGCCGTTCGCCAACCGCGACTCGCGCGAGCTGCACGCCCTCGACGGCGTCTCGTTCGAGATCCAGCAGGGCGAGTTCTTCGGCATCGTCGGCCGCAACGGCTCCGGCAAGAGCACCCTGCTCAAGCTGCTCGCCAGCATCTACCGGGCCGACGCCGGCACGATCCGGATGGCGGGGCGCCTGGCGCCGTTCATCGAGCTCGGCGTCGGCTTCAACCTCGAGCTGACCGCGCGCGAGAACGTCGTCCTCAACGGCGTGATGATGGGCCTGACCCCGCAGGAGACGCGCGGCCGGCTCGATGCCGTGCTCGAGTTCGCCGAGCTCGAGGACTTCGTCGATCTGAAACTGAAGAACTACTCCTCGGGAATGCTGGTCCGGCTCGCCTTCTCGCTGCTGATGGAGGTCGACGCCGACATCCTGCTGATCGACGAGGTGCTCGCCGTCGGCGACGCCGCCTTCCAGCAGAAGTGCGCCGACGCGTTTCGCGAGATGAAAGCGGCCGGCAAGACGATCGTCCTCGTCACGCACGACATGCAGACGGTCGAGGAGTTCTGCCACCGCGCGATGCTGATCGACAGCGGCCAGATCCAGCACATCGGCGACCCGGCGGAGGTCGGTCGCCGCTACCTGCAGCTCAACTTCGAACGTGGCAGCGAGATGGGGCCCGGAGCGACGCCGGAGGCGAGCGGCGAGGCGCGGCTGCTCGACGCCTGGATCGAGGACGAGGCGGGCGAGCGCCTGAGCAGCGTCGAACACGGCAGGGCGATCAGGCTGCGGGTCGAGCTCGAGGCGACGCGCGCGATGCCCGGCGTCGGCGTCGGCTTCATCCTCGCCAACGCCGACGGGGTCGGCGTCTTCCAGTTCGGCACCGGCGTCGCCAGGGAGGATGGCACCGCCGCGCTCGAGGCCGGCGAACGGATCACGGTCAGCGCCGAGGTCGAGAACCTGCTGACGCCGGGCCGCTACTTCTTCCACTGCGGGGTCAATCGCGCCGGCGACGGCGCCGTCGCCCTCTACGTCCACAACGCCGCCGACTTCGTCGTCTACGGCGGCGAGACGCAACCGCGTGGCGTCGTCACCCTCCCGCACTCGATCGAGTCGCGGATCGAACCGAGGGAGAGCGGATGAGCGCCCCCGAGGCCGACTCGACGCTGCGCGAGGTGCGCGGACCGTCCGCGCTCGGCGGCGGCCCGCGCCGCTTCTTCGACCTGCTCTGGCTGATCTCGGTGACCGAGTTCAAGCGCGTGTACTTCGGCACGGTGCTCGGCTACGTCTGGTCGCTGATCCGGCCGCTGATGCTGTTCGGCGTGCTGCTCTTCGTCTTCACCCAGATCTTCAAAATCGGCAGCGAGATAGCCGAGTTCTACCCGGTGCTGCTGCTGCTCGGGATCGTCCTCTTCACCTTCTTCTCGGAAGCGACGCTGAGCGCCCTCAGCTCCGTCGTCACGCAGGAGGGCGTGGTGCGCAAGACGCAGTTCCCGCGCCTCGTGATCCCCCTCGCCACGGTGCTCACCGGCGGCTTCAACCTGCTGCTGAACCTCGTCGTCGTGCTCGGCTTCGTGCTCGCCTTCGGGGTCGAGCCGAGCTGGACCTGGCTGCTCTTCCCGGTCGCCCTCGTCGCCCTGCTCGTCTTCACCGCGGCGGTCAGCGCGGCGCTCTCGGTCCTCTACGTGCGCTTCCGCGACGTGGCGATCATCTGGACCGTCGTCTCGCAGGTGCTGTTCTACGCGACGCCGATCCTCTACCCGATCGAAGCGCTCGGCAACGAACGGCTCCAGCACCTGCTGATGATCAACCCGCTGGCGCCGATCTTCCAGCAGGTGCGGGTCTGGGTGCTCGAACCGAGCGCCC
Organism: Solirubrobacterales bacterium; assembly: GCA_035759115.1. Classification (GTDB taxonomy): domain Bacteria; phylum Actinomycetota; class Thermoleophilia; order Solirubrobacterales; family 70-9; genus VRUE01. The sequence continues at coordinate 4,585 of DASTVL010000253.1, forward strand.
CCAGCGCCGCCGAGGCGGCCGGTGGAGCGGCGGGGCTGATCCCGGCGACGGTCATCTTCGTCGCTGTCTGCGCCTTCGCAGTCTGGATCTTCAGCCGCGAGGCGCCGCGCATCGCCGAGGAGCTGTAGCGCTCAGCGACAGACGCGGGCCGGCTGTGAGGCCTCGACGTGCAGGTACCAGGGGTAGCGCGGCGCACCGTCGCGGGGCACCCGCAGCTCGGTCACCGAGTCGCCGGGGGCACCTTCGGTCGGCACCGGGAATTCGCCGGTGGCGAAGCGGCGCAGGGAGAACTCGGCCCGCGGTCCCGGCGCCAGCTCGATCCGGGTCAGCCCGGGAGAGATGCGCACCCCGGAGCCGGGCGCCGCACCGGCGGGCACCGCGACGCAGTTCTCGCCCCCGCCACCGGGCTCGTAGGCGCCGAGCCTGGTCAGCGTCGCCAGCGGCAGCGCCTGCGAGAGCACGATGTCGGCCTGCTTGCGGCCGTAGTCCGGCGCGGCGGTCAGCTCCTCCGGCGTGTAGGCGGGCGAGCCGTACTCCTCGACCGCAGCCAGGTACTTGTCGGCCTGGACGTTGACCAGGGTCGGCGTCCCGGCGACGGTCGAGTCGAGCCAGAAGTCCGGGGCGACGGTGCGCTTGGCGATTTCGATCCCCGCCAGGTCCGACTGCGTGTAGATCGACTGGATCATCAGCGAGTCGCGGCCGTCCTTGAGCAGGATCAGGTTGACCGAGAGCGCCATCGCCGTCGCCGCGGCGCCGATCGCCAACACCCGCTTGCTCACTTCCCGACCCTGCAGCAGGTTGGCGAGCAGCAGCAGGATCAGCACCGCGCCCATGTACTGGTAACGGCTTGAGACCGGCGCACGGCCCGCGGAGGCGTTGAACGCGGTCAGGAACCAGTTGGTCGCGGCGGCGGCGGCGATCGGCCAGAGGGCAGGAGGGAGCTTGCCGCCGCGCAGCAGCCGGTAGCCGAGCGCGACCGCGAGGGCGATCAGCAGCGGCCGGCCCCAGGGCGGGTCGACGGGGCCGGCGAGGGCGCTCTCGCCGAGGCCGGCGAGGCCGGCCGCCGCGACCGCGATCGAGTCGAGCACGAAGCGCGGCGAGGTCATCAAGTTGCGCAGCGAGAAGTGCGATTCGGCCTCCGAGCCCCAGCCCAGGTACCAGAGGGCGAAGAAGGCAACCGGGACGAGGACAACGTAGGCGCGGGTGAGCCCGTGGCTGCGACGCTTCTGGAAGACGTCGACCGCCGCCGCCGCCGCGAAGGGGATCGCGACGCTGGAGAAGCCGAAGGAGAGCAGCAGGAAGGCGCAGGCGGCGACGTCGCCCTTGCGGTCGCCCCGCTCGAGCGCCAGCAGCATCGCCAGCCCGAACAGGACCGAGCCGGAGAAGCCGATCTCGAACGGCCAGAGCAGCACCTCCCAGGCCGGGCCGAGGAAGAGCAGCAGCGCCGTCCCGAAGAGCGCCAGCCAGTCGCTCACACGGCGCCGCATGTAGACGAAGAGCAGCGCGCCGACGGTCGCGAGCATCAGCGACTGCAGCACGTATTCGGGCGTGGCGTCGCTCATCCCGAAGACGCGCAGCTGTAGCTGCTCGATCAGCGTCGGGATCAGGACGATGTGCTCGTTGTGCGGGGTGAGCAGCGAGTCGACCGTGGGGTCACGGCGGTTGATCAGCAGGTCCCAGGTGTCCTGCAGGAAGGTCATGTCCCGGGTCAGCCAGAGCAGCACGCCCACCGACGCGGGGAGCGCGATTCCGAGCAGCACCAGGGGCGCGTTGCGTTTCACCCAATCCACAGCGGTGCGGGAGTGTATTGGCGCGCCCGGCAGGTCAGGGCCCGGCCCGGCGCAGCGCGACGAAGAGGAAGCCGGCGAGGCCCGCTGCGGCGAGCAGCGCGGCCGCCGGCGAGAAGGAGGTGCCCGGCAGCGGGTCGAGGACCGGCGCGTAGAGGACCAGCACGAGCAGGGCGTTGAGTGCCGCCAGGCCGACACCCAGCCTCGGCGAGACCGCGTAGGCGCCGACCACGCAGGCGCAGACGGCCAGCAGCGGCAGGGTGAGACTGCCGACGTGCAGCGTCGCTGCGGCTTCTTCCCCGCCGAAGAGCAGCAGGGCCCAGGTCACCACGGCGAGGCCACAGAAGGCGAGCGATACGAGCGCGAAGCGCCACTCCGGCCCGCCGGGACTGCCGCGCACCCGCGCAGCCAGCATCGCCAGCGGGCCGAGCAGCAGGATGCCGAGGAAGGAGAACAGCGCGAAGAAGCGCGGTTGCCGCAGCGTCGCCGCGGCCTCGCCGGGGTGGCCTTCGCCGAGCTTGTCGATCGCCGAGCGCACCGCCCCCTCGGTCTCATCCCAGCCGATCATCGTGTCGAGGTTCTGCCGCTTGTTGCCGAGTGCGCCGCCGACGCCGATCTCCCGATAGCCGTCGACGATCGTCTCCAGGGCGCCGCGGTCGTCGATCGGCAGCGCGCCGCCGATCTGCCACTTGATCAGGCGGTCACCCGGTGGGTCGGCCAGCCGTTGGTACGCGGTCCAGGGCGCCAGCAGGGCGAGGCCCACGAGCGCGGCGACGCCGAGCCAGCGCCGGCTCGGCAGGCCGCGCCAGGCGGCCAGCACCAGCAGCGGCACGATGCCGAAAGCGCTCGCCCCGTGCGCGAGCATCGCCAGCGCGCAGAGGGCGGCGAAGAGCGCGGCCGCCGCGGGACTGCGCCGCAGCTCCCGCCACTCGTCGCTCAGCACCATCGCCAGCGCGGCGAGCACGAAGGCTGCGGCGATCAGCTTGGGCCAGATGAAGAAGCCGTGGACGATGGCGACATCGCTGACCATCGCCGCCGAGATCGCCAGCCCGCGCGCGAGCGGGCGCAGCCGGGCGGCGCAGAGCACGGCCCACATGCCGACGATCCAGAGCTGCTGGACGACCACCCCGAGCACCTGGTAATGCAGCCCGCGCTCATCCCAGCCGAAGGGGTGCTGGGCGAGCACATAGCCGACCTGCAACGGAGGGCGATCGCTGGAGAGCCAGTCGCCGAAGGGCGGCGGGGCGCCGTCGTGACCGTGGTCGAAATACCACTCGGCAAAGTGGCCGGGAATCTGATTGTCCGGAGGGAGCAGGTGCGAGAAGCGGGTCAGCGCCAGCGTCAGCGGCTCGTCCTCGCCGCCGTGCACGAAGCCGAGGAAGACGATGAAGACGCTGCTCAGCGCCCACAGCGCGGCCGGCACGGCGAGCCGGCGCAGCAGCGCGCGGTCAAGCCGGTCCGGCCGACACAGCACGATCCCCTGCACCGAGCCGAGCACCAGCAGAAACGCGACGACCTGCCCGATCAGCGGATCGGCGTAGTAGGCCCAGAAGGCGAGGATCGCGGCCAGCCCCGAGGCGGCGAGCGCCAGCGCCAGCAGCAGCGGCACGCTGCGCAGGCCGAGGCGCAGCGCCAGCAGCGCCGCCAACGCGGCGGGCAGGCCGGTGAGGATCAGGTGCTCGGCCAGCAGCCCCAGAAGCTCGGCGTTGGCGATCACCCGCGCCTCCGTCGCCCGCGCACCCAGTAGACGGTCGCGCCGCCGACCGCCGCCAACAAGGAGACGATGGAGACCCACCTGCCAAGCTCGATGCCCGCCCCCCAGGCGGCGCTGACCTCAACCCGGCGCGGCCGCTCGGCGGCGGAGAGGCGCACGACCATGCGGCCGTCCTCGGTGCGCCCGACCGGACGGGCCCCGGAAACCTCGACCAGGTAGTCGCCCGTGGCGATGTTCGTCTCGGCGGTGCCCGCCGGGCCGGGCGGGTAGCTCGCCGCGTAGCGCTCCTCGATCTCCTCGAACGGGAACTCGAGCGGCGGCGCCAGGCTCGGCGCGACCACCGGCGCCGAGCCGTCGGCGAACTGCAGCGGCGCGTACCAGGTCGGCGGCGGCCGCGCGGCGGAGGCGAGCGCGGCGTCGCGCCCCGGCAGCCAGGAGCGAACGGCCGAGTTCTGTGCGATCGAGAGCCCGAAGTTGAAAGCCGCGATCGCGGCCAGCACGAGCACGGGCACAAGCGAGGTGGAGCGGTCGCGCTGCATCGCCGCCAGGGCGAGCGTGACCAGGCCGACCAGGCAGATATCGACGTAGGTGACGATCCGGTAGGGGAACTGGATGAACTGCAGCAACTTCGGCAGCTCCGCGATCAGGCCGGGCGAGAGCACCAGCAGCAGCAGCGCCCCGCCGAGCGCGAGCAGCCCGATCGCCATCCGCTTCGCCGCGGCGGAGAGGAAGCGCCAATACGCGGCGCCGCAGATCAAGGCCCAGAGCAAGGCGAGGACCGGCAGCTGCGCGTTGACGTCGGCGGTCACGACCGGCGGGTCGGGCGTGTTGCGCAGGATGCTGAACAGCTGCTCGGGGTCGGTGTAGGCGGTGAGCCCGATCGGGT
>DASTVL010000254.1:0-5689 GCA_035759115.1 Solirubrobacterales bacterium
CGAGTTCGGCGACGACAAGGATCGCGTCCTGATCAGGGGCGACGGCGAGCCGACCTACCTCGCCGCCGACGTCGCCTACCACCGCGACAAGCTCGGGCGCGGCTTCGGGCGCCTGCTCAACGTGCTCGGCGCCGATCACCACGGCTACGCGCCGCGGCTGCGCGCCGCGATCGCCGCGCTCGGCAGTGACCCCGACGTGCTCGAGGCGTTGATCATGCGGCTCGTCCACATCGTCGAGTCGGGCGAGCGCGCGCAGATGTCGAAGCGCAGCGGCGACTTCGTCTCGCTCGACGAGCTGATCGACGACATCGGGGTCGACGCGGCGCGCTGGTTCATGCTCTGGCGCAGTCACGACACCACGGTCGACCTCGACCTCGAGCTTGCCCGCCGCGAGTCCAGCGACAACCCGGTCTATTACGTGCAGTACGCACACGCGCGGATCGCCAGCATCCTGCGCAAGGCCGGCGGCGAGGGGGGAGAGGCGGGGGCGCCGACGCCGGGGACGCCGCTGGCCGCGGCCGAGCGCGACCTGGTCAAGCGCCTGCTCGAATTCCCCGACGAGGTGCGCGAGGCAGCCGCCCGCCGCGCCCCGCACCGGATCTGCGCCTACTCGACCGCCGTCGCCGCCGATTTCCACGCCTTCTACCGCGACTGCCAGGTGATCGGGGCCGAGGGCGAGGGGGTCGAGCGCTCCCGCCTCGGCCTCAGCCGGCTCGCCCAGCGCACGATCGCCGCCGCGCTCGGCCTGCTCGGCATCTCCGCCCCCGAGCAGATGTAGCGGTGAAGGTGCTGGCGGAGATCCCGTCGCGGTCCTCGACCGACCTGCGCACAGGCTCGCTGCGCCGCTCCGACCTCGAGGCCTTCGACGGCCTGCTCGCCGAGCTCGGCGCCGCGCGCAGCGTGCTGATGACGGGCACCGGCGAGCATCCGCGCCGCGTCGCCGTCGGGCTTGCCGCGGCCGCCGCCGCGGCCGGGACCCGCACGGCGCTGCTCGAGTGCAACCTGGCCGATCCGGGGTTGGCCGACGCGCTCGGGCTATCCAACGCGCCCGGCCTGCACGAGTACGTGACCGGGGCGGCGGACGTCGAGGCGGTGCTCAAGCCGGTGGCCCTCGCCGGGCCGGGCTCGGCCGCCGCCACCGAGCCGCTCGTCTGCGTCGTCGCCGGCAGGCCCTCGGCGGAAGCGCCACGGCTGCTTGCCTCCGAGCGCTTCGCCCACGCGCTGGCGGGGCTGCGCGACGCCTACGAGCTGCTCGTGATCGACGGTCCCCGCCTGGTCGATACGGACGCGCTGAGCGTGCTGGCGCCGCGCGCCGACACGGCGCTCGCCTGCCTCGGCGCAAGCGAGCCGCGCAAGCTGTCGCTGCCCGTGGCCGGGCTGGTGATCCAGCGCTGAGCGCGGCGAGGGCTCAGAGGTCGTAGCGGGCGAGGTCGGCGTCGAGCCGCTCGGCGTCCTCGCCCCGGGGCGGGCCGGCGCCCGGCCGTGGCGGATCGCCGCCGGCGCCACGCCAGCGCCGCACCCCGAGCGCCAGCGCCAGCACCGCCACGACGAAGGCGATCGCCGGCACCAGGTATGCGGTGAGATCGAAGCCCGAGTCGCCGGGGAGCGCCAGCACCTCGTCCCCGTACTGGCTGACGAGCGCATCCTTGATCTCCTGCTTGTCCCTGCCTGCGGCGATCTGCCGCCGGATCAGCGCGCGCTGTCGCTGCGCCTGCGGCGATTCGGCCAGCTCCAGCAGCGTGCCGCAGACCGGGCACATCACCTCGTCTTCGAGGTCGGTGATGCTGGTCTGCGGGGCCGCGAGGGCGGAGGGCGCTGCGGTGGCGAGCAGGGCCAGCAGCAGCACGGCCAAGGCCGCGCCGACGCTTGGCGACTTCCTCCCGCATAGCGGGAATAAAACGCCAGCCATCCTCATCGCTTCCCTTCGATCAGCGGCACGACGCCGGCGTCGAGGTACTCGCGGTCGACCGGGCCGGGGATGACCAGCGCCACGCGGCCGCGTGGATCGACGAGGAAGTTCTCCGGCACCCCGGTCGCGCCGAACGCCTCGCTGCGCTCGCTGCCGACCGAGCGCAGCTGCGGGTAGGCGACTTCGAACTCGCGCAGGAAGGCGAGCGCGTCGTCGCTGTTGTCCTGCACGTTGATGCCGAGCACGGTCAGGCGGTCGCGGTGACGCCGCGCGAACTCGTCCAGCTCCGGCGCCTCCTCTCGGCAAGGGCCGCACCACGAGGCCCAGAGGTTGACCAGCACCCAGCGGCCACGGTAGTCGGCGATCGAGCCCTCCCCCTTGCCGCCGAGCACCGGCAGCGTCCGGTCGGGCACCGGATCGCCGACCTCGACCGTCGCCTCGCCCTTGCTCAACAGCCCGAAACCGAGCAGCCCGACCACGGCGCAGACGGCGAGGAAGGAGAGGAAGGCGCGGGCGCTCACGGCCCGCGAAGATTAGACGTGCCGCTCGCTCAGCCTCCTGGCTCGATTGGCTGGCCTAGAATCGAAGTGACGCGGACGTAGCTCAGCTGGTAGAGCGCGAGCTTCCCAAGCTCGAGGTCGCGGGTTCGAGACCCGTCGTCCGCTTCTTCCATCCCGATCGCCTCATCTGGATGCCGCCTTCTTGCGGGTACGTGAGCCGTTCTTGCTCGTGTCGGTGTCGACGGCGCGGTAGAAGTGCTCGATCGCGCCGCGGACCTGCTGTTCGTCGACCACCTTGACCAGGTCCGATTCGCGCAGCTCGGTGACGTGGTAGTTGACCGTGCTCAGTGGCGCCCGCAGCTCGAGGCTGAGGTCCTTCGGCGAGAGCGTCCGCCCGCCGTCGATGCCGAGCACTTCCAGGATTGAGACGCGGAGTGGGTGGGTATTGGCACGAGCCAGGCGTTCCCAATTCATTACGACCTCACTTTCGTTGACTGGGGAATACCAAAAAATACTAGCGCACATCATCAAAATCGGGTAATATGCCTCGACAATGGTTCGAGGAAGGGAGAGGCAGATGAGCGGGGGTTGGAAGAAGAGGGCTCTGATCGCGACCGCGGTTTTGGCCCTGGGAGCGGCCTTTTCGGCGCCGGCGGCGAGTGCCGATACGAACGCGATCATCGCCCCGTCCGACCCCGACGACCCGCAGCCCGACAGCGGCTGGCAGGCCGGAACCTGCAACTTCGACACGCCGACGTGCGATGTCGACAGTCCCAGCGCCCAGTTCTTCGAAGCCGCCGCCGGGCACCCGCCTGTGGGCTTCACGCAGTTCATCGTCGAACACGAACCTGGCCTGGTTGGCAGCGAAGAACCGATCGGCGCGCTCAAGCACGTGCGGGTCGACCTGCCGCCCGGGCTCACGGTCAACCCGCAGGCGACCGAACAGTGCACGCAGGCGGAGTTCGAATCGAACCCGGCCTTCGAGTGCCCGGGGGCGGCAGTCGGCACGAGCTTCGTCACGGGGTCGGCGCTCGGCGTGCCTTCGCCGGCGCCGCTCGCCGAGACCGTCTACAACATCGAGCCGCCCTTCGGAGAGCCGGCGCGGTTCGGCTTCAACCTGGGTGGCAACAACATCTACCTGAAGGCCGACGTCAGCTGGGAGGATGACTTCCACGAGGGGTTCACGATTGACGTGCCGGAAGTGCCGCTGATCGGTGAACTGATCCTCAAAAACCGGCTGGTGTTCGACGGCACGTCCGGCGACGGGACCTTTATCACCACGCCGACCACGTGCCTCGGAGAAGCGACCCCCGCATCTCCCTTCAGGGGTGTCTACTCGACGTGGCTGTTGGCAAGCTCAATCGCAGAAGAGGAATCGGCAGGCTACGAGTTCCCGGCCGATGCCGAGCCCCCACTTGAGTCGAGGATTCCACCCGGCACCTCGCCCAAAGAATGCGGTTCGATTCCCTACGACCCGTCGATCGACGTCGACCCGGGGACGAGCCAGACCGACTCGCCGGCCGGCGCGACCGTGACCGTCGAGCTGCCGGAGGTCGCCGGCGCCGGCAACCAGGCCACCTCGCAAACGCGCAGCGCCCGGGTGACCCTGCCCGAGGGCATGGGATTGAACCCGTCGGCGGCGAACGGTCTCGAGACCTGCACCGACGCGCAGTTCGGCAAGGGAACCCGCAACCCGGTGGCGTGTTCGGGCGCCTCGCGCATCGGCACGGTCGAGATCGACACGCCACCCCTGCCCGATGGCTCGCTCAGCGGCCCGGTCTACGTCGGCGAGCAGCTCAGCCGCGACCCCGCGTCTGGCGACCTGTACCGGATCTTCGTCAACGCCAAGTCCGACCGCTACGGGATCGACGCCCGTCTGCTCGGCAAGGTCAGGGCCGACCCACAGACGGGCCGAGTGATGACCACCTTCGACGACGGCGTGCTCGGCAGCGTCAAGTTGCCCGGCCTGCCGCAGGTCCCCTTCAAGTCGTTCCGGATCAAGCTCGACGGCGGTCCTACGGCGACGCTGACCAGCCCGCCGACCTGTGGCCCGAATACGACCGGCACCGAGATGACCCCGTGGTCGAGCGCCCAGGGCCTGGTCCCGCCGGGCGCCGAAGGCGGGCCTTCGGGCGACACCAGCGTCCCCGCCTCGTCGGGCTTCAGCCTGAGCAACGCACCCGGCGGCGGCGCCTGCGCGGGCTCGCTCGGCGAGCGGCCCTTCGATCTGGGCTTTGACACCGGCACCGACTCGCCCAGGGCCGCCGCTTACAGCCCGCTGCACATGGAGATCGCCCGTGCCGACGGCAACCAGGAGCTGAAAGGCGTCGACGTGACGCTGCCGCCAGGGCTGACCGCGAAGCTGAAGGGCGTCAGCTACTGCCCCCAGGCCTCGCTCGACGCCGCCGGCGCCCGCAGCGGCGCCGAGGAGGCCGCGAGCTCCAGCTGCCCGGGCTCGAGCTACCTCGGCAGCGCCCAGGTCGCCGCCGGCAGCGGCCCCTCGCCGATCTCGATCGGCGGCAAGGTCTTCCTCGCAGGGCCCTACAAGGGCGCCCCACTCTCCCTGGCAGCGATCACCCCCGCCACGGCCGGGCCGTTCGATCTCGGCACGGTCGTGGTGAGGGTGGCGCTGTTCGTCGACCCGCGCACGACCCAGGTGCGGGCGGTGTCGGACCCGATCCCGCACGTCTACGGCGGCGCCACGCTCGACCTGCGCTCGGTCGCGGTCAAGCTCGACCGGCCCGACTTCTCGCTCAACCCGACCAACTGCTCGCCGTTCGCCTTCGCCGGTTCGCTGCTCGGCGGCGGCTCCAACCCGCTCGACCCGGCCGCCTTCTCCTCGGCGCCGGTCTCGGCCCCGTTCAAGGCGGCGGGCTGCGAGAGGCTCGGCTTCAGGCCGAAGCTATTCCTGCGCCTCTTCGGCGCCGCCAAGCGCGGCAAGAACCCGAAGCTGCGCGCCGTGCTGATCCCGCGCAAGGGCGACGCCAACATCGCCCGCGCGGCGACGATCCTGCCCCGCTCGCTGATCCTCGACCAGGCCAACCTCTCGAAAGTCTGCACGCGGGTCCAGTACGCCGCCGGCAAATGCCCGCGAAAGTCGATCTACGGCTACGCCCGCGCGTTCAGCCCGCTGCTCGACAAGCCGCTGCAGGGCCCGGTCTACCTGCGCTCCTCGGACAACCCGCTGCCCGACCTCGTTTCCTCCCTGCGCGGGCAGGTCGACGTCGAGCTCTCCAGCCGCACCGACAGCGTCCGCGGCCGGATCCGCAACATCTTCGAC
>DASTVL010000255.1:0-3831 GCA_035759115.1 Solirubrobacterales bacterium
AAGCGCCGGCCGGCGATCTCCTCCAGGGCTGCGGCGCGGGAGAGCATCGCTCAATCGAGGTAGGCGGTCGTCTGCGCGACCGGGGGTCGCTCGGGCGGGTCCTTCTGCTGGCGGATCGGGCCGAGGTGAAGCAGGCCGACGAAGCGCTCCTCGTCGGGCAGCCCGATCGCGGCGCGACCCTCGGCCGAGCGCAGCAACCCGGGCGTGCGCCAGTAGCCGGCGAGGCCGCGGGCGTGGGCGGCGAGCAGCACGATGTAGGAGGCGACCGCGGTCGCGTGCAGGTCCTCCTCGTTCTGGATCGGGTCGGCGCCGAGCGCACAGGAGACGACGACCAGCGTCGGCGCCCGTTCGAGCTTGGCGGCGCCCTCGGGCCCGGCGGCGTCCTTGAGCCGCGCCAGCGCGCGCGGCCCGACGACCCGGAAGCGCCAGGGCGCGGTCAGGTGGTGGTTCGGCGCCCAGCGGGCCAGCTCGAGCAGCTCCTCGATCTGCTCCCGCGGCAGCGGATCGGCCCCGAACGCCTTGTGCGTGCGGCGCGTGCGGATCGCGGTCTCGACATCCATGCGGGGTCGAGGGTACGCGACGGCTACCAGCTGAAGCGGCGACCGAGGAGGAGCACGGCGGCGAGGGCGATGCCGCTGCTGGCGAGGCCGACGCCCACCGGGGCCCAGGGCTTCGGCCCCGCGTTGTCGCCCGCTTCGAAGCGGGGCGCGGCGGGCTGGGAAGGCTGCGCTTCCGGGCTCACGCCCTCGCCGGCGCCGGGCAATGGGGTCGGCAGCAGGCCGCCGCCAGAGGGGGGCACCGTCGGCGCGCCGCCGCCGGACGGCGGCGCCGGAATGCTGCCACCGCTGCCCTCGCCGAACTGTTCGAGCAGATCCTGGGCCGAGCCGGAGCCGGCCGGCGGCAGGCTGGGCAGCGGCGCGGAGGGGGACGAGCCGCCGCCGGGGACGTCGCCGCCCAACGGCGGCGGCGAGGGCGTCGCCTGGCGCTTGACCGGCGCCACCGGGAAGGAATCGCCGGCCACGGCCGCCAGCACCTGCCCGGTCACCCAGACCGGCGTCTGGTCGCTGGAGGGCGAGTAGGCGAAACTGCCGTCGGCGTTCTGGCGCGCCGAGAGGTAATCGAGCGCGCTCTTGCCGTCGCTGCGCACCGAGGCCGGGTCCCTGCCTATCGCGAGCATCCCCTGCACCGCCCAGGCGGTCGACTGCGAGTTGACGCTGCCGGCGCCGCCTAGCGCGAAGCCGCCGCTCGGCCGCTGCGCCTTGCGCAGGTAGGCGAGCCCGTGCCTGGCCGCCTCGGTGCCCGGGATCGCCTGCAGGACCGCGCCGGTGCCGTCGGCGGTGCTGGGCGAGCCGGGCGTGTCACCCCAGCCGCCGTCCCCGTTCTGGACCTTGACCAGCCAGGAGATCGAGCTGTCGAGGCCACTGGCGCCGGCGCCGCGCAGGGCGAGGACCGCGAACGCGGTCGAGCCGGGCCAGCCTTCGAAGGAGCCGTTGCCGCGCCGCCGTTTGGCCAGCGCCGCGACGAGGTCGCGGCCGCCGAAGTCGCGCGGGTTCACCCCCGCCCCCTGCAGGGCGAGGATCGTGCGGGCGAAGTCGCCGGGGCTGCGGAGATCACCGGCGTTGCGGCGCAGGTAGCCGACCGGGTTGCGACCGCCGCGCGAGACGTCGAGCGGGTTGCGGCCGGCGGCCTCGAGGCCGAGCATCGCCCAGGCCGTCATGTCCGGCGCCGAGTCGCTGTCGGGCGAGGCGCCCCAGCCGCCGTCGGCGTTCTGGGCGACGACCAGCCAGGTCGCGGCGCGGCTGGTTTCCGAGGCCTGGGCGCCGGCCGGAAGGACGCTGGCGAGCGCCAGCGCGAGCAGCAGCAACGAGGCGACCGCGGGGGCGCGCCACTCGAAGCGCTCACGGAAGCGGACGAGCATCCGCACCATCGCCGGGCCGGCGACCAGGGCGAGGCCCGCGTTGCCGATCGCGTGGGCGGCGTCGAAGGGCGCGGCGCGCGACTCGAGCGCGAGGAAGCGCTGCAGCGAGAGGTCCCCTCCGTAGGTGGCCATAAGAGAGAAGTTCAGCAGAGCGCCGTAGGCGATGCCGGCCAGGGCGCAGATCGCAGCCAGGGTGAAGCGCGCGGCGCGCGGCCGGACGAGCGCCAGAGCCGCGCCGAGAACGCCGCACATTCCCCAGCCGGCCATCTGCCACGGGGTCCACGGGCCCTGGCCGAGCCAGAAGTTCGAGATCAGCCCGGCGAGCGCGCCGACGGCGAAGCCGGGCGCCGGGCCGAGCGCGAAGCCGCTGAAGACGACGACGTCGGTCGTGGCGACGACGTTGGGCAGCGCCGCGAAGGCGACGCGGCCGGCGACCGCGAGGGCGGCGAGCGCGGCGACGAGGGCGACAACCTGCGAGGGCGGCCGCGAACGCTCGTACCAGGCGAAGCCGCCGATCAGCACGACGGCGAGGATCAGGAAGCTGCCCAGCTCCCAGCTCACCGTCTGCTCCCCATGGCGAGTCTCTCGGCGCCCTGCTCGGGCGTGATCGTGCCGGGCAGGTCGAGGATGCGGGCGACCTCGGTGGCGAAGTACCAGCCGCCGGAGAGCACGTTGGTCGCGGCGCCGTCGGCGATCGTCACCCCGTCGCCGAGCAGCACCACGCGCTGCGCGAAAGCCGCCGCGAACTCGACGTCGTGGGTGGCGACGACGACGCCGGCGCCGCGCGAGGTCAGGCTCTCGATCAACTCCTGCAGGTCGCGCTTGCGCGCCCGATCCATGCCGCGCGTGGGCTCGTCGAGGGCGACCAGGCCCGGCAGCCCCTCGCCGTCCGTGCGGCCCGCCAGCGCGATCGCCAGCGCCAGCCGTTGCCGCTCGCCGCCGGAGAGGTCGCGCGGGTCGGCGTCGATGACGTGCTCCATGCCGACCGCCCGCAGCGCCGCCAGGCCCGCGGCCCCCGGCAGCTCGTCGCCGGCCCGCTCGCGCACCAGGTAGTCGCCGGGGTTCTGGGTCAGCAACGCGATCCCATCCGGCGCCGCGGCCCTGCCCCGCGCCGGCTCCACCAGCCCGGCCAGGGCGCGCAACAGCGTGCTCTTGCCGGCCCCGTTGCGGCCCATCAGCGCGACGGCCTCCCCCCGCCCGAGCTCGAGGTCGATCCCCTTCAGCACGTCGACGGACTCATCGCCCCGGGCGAGCTCGACCCAGAGGTCCCGGGCCTCGCCGATCACGGCTCACTCCGATCACGGAGGATGCGGCGGGCGTCACGGACGCCTACGGGCAGCGGCTCGAGTCCCGCGAGCGAGAAGAGGCGAGCCGCCGGGGTCTCGAGGGCGGTGTCGTTCTCCTGCGCCCAGACGAGAAAGTCACGGGGCGGGCCGTCGAAGGTGATTGAGCCTGTGTCGATCGCGATCACGCGGTCAGCGGCGGCGAGGCAGCGCTCGAGCCGGTGCTCGGCCAGCAGGACCGTCACCCCCCACTCCTCGTTGAGGCGGCGCAGGAGCCAGATCAGCTCGTCGCCGGCGACGGGGTCGAGCTGCGAGGTCGGCTCGTCGAGGAGGACAAGCTGCGGCCGCGTGACCAGCGCCGCCGCGAGCGCGACGCGCTGCAGCTCGCCGCCGGAGAGCGTGTCGACCGTGCGGCCGAGCAGGTGCGGGATCGCGAGCGCGAGGGCGACCTCCTCGACGGCGCGGGCGCGGGAGGGCTGCGGGTCGCCGCGCATCTCCAGGGGGAGGCCGACCTCGGCGGCGACGGTGGTCGAGACGACCTGCGTCTCGGGGTCCTGGGAGACGTAGCCGACGGCGCTGGCGAGCTGGCCGGGCCCGGCCTCGATCGCGTCCATGCCGGCCACCGAGACG
>DASTVL010000256.1:0-4396 GCA_035759115.1 Solirubrobacterales bacterium
TGAAACCGCTTGAACCGGCGCTCTACGTAGTCCGGCCAATCCATCAGCCCAAGCTCACCCGAAGGTCGCGCGAGACGTAAGCAACCCGCCTGGTGCTAGCGAATGTAGGCTGGCTGAATGCCTTCGAAGAACCCGGCGGGGAACGAGCGTCGGCCGATCGGCGTCTATGGAGCGACTGGCTTCACCGGCAGGCTGATCGCCGGTGAGCTGAAGCGGGCGGGGGTTGATTTTCTGACTGCGGGGCGGAATCGGGGGAAGCTCGAGGGGCTTTCGGAGGAGCTTGGCGGGGTGCCGGTCGTGGCGGGGGCGGCTGACGATGCGGCGGGGTTGCGGGGAATGCTGGAGGGGTGCTCGGTCGTGGTGGGGTGCGCGGGGCCGTTCACGCTGCATGGGGAGCCTCTGGTGGCTGCGGCTGCGGACACCGGGACGCACTATCTGGACACGACGGGGGAGCAGCCGTTTATCCGGATGGTCTTCGAGCGGTATGGGAAGCGGGCTGAGGAGACCGGGGCGGCGCTGGTCTCGGGGATGGGGTTCGACTACCTGCCCGGCGATTTGATCGCGGCGCTGACGGCCGAGGGGATGGGGCCGCTGGAGGAGATCGTCATCGCCTACGCCGTGCACGGGTTCGCGCCCACGCAGGGGACCTCGCTCTCGGCGCTGGAGATGATGCGGGCCGATGACGTCGTCTGGGCCGATGGCCGCTGGCAGCCCGGGCCGCGCAGCGCCGACGGCGGGCGCTGGCGCTTTCCCGATCCGATCGGCGAGCAGCGGATGCTGCGCTACCCCGCCGGCGAGCAGATCACTGTGCCGCGGCACGTCGAGACGCAGCGGGTGCGGACGCTGCTCAACGGCATGGTCGTGCCGCCGCGGCTGATGCCGCTGGCGGTCGGCGCCTCTCCCCTGCTCGGCGCCACGATGCGCACGCCACTGCGCAAAGCAGCGGCGGCGCTGATCCGCCGCCTGCCGGCCGCCCCGAGCGAGGCCGACCGGGTGAAATCGCGCTTCACGATCAGCTGCGAGGCGCGGGGCGCCGCCGCCGTGCGTCGCGGCGTCGTCCGCGGCAGCGACGTCTACGGCCTCACCGCGGCGAGCCTGGCCCACGGAGCGATGCTCTGCGCCGACCCCGGTTACGACCGCCGCGGCGCCCTGGCGCCGGCCCAGGCGTTCGACCCGACGTCGTTCCTCGCGGCGCTGGCCGACTCCGGCCTCTCGGTCGAGGTCGAGCTGCCTGGTTCAGCCGACCGCTGACTCAGTGCCCTCCGTCACCGCGTCCAGCAGCTCGCGGGCCACGTAGCGCTTCTGCCCCCGCAACCCTGCTCCGATCTCCTCCAGCACCCCGCGCTCCGCCATTCCCCTGAGAAGTCGCAGGGCGGTCGGACGGCTCACGGCAAGCGAATCTTCGATCGTGACGGTGGTGACGACCGGGTTTTCGCATACCAGGTCGACGAGCGCCAGGTAGTTCTTGGGGGATGCCTGCGCAGCCGCCACCTGCCGGTACCGATCCTGCAGCTCGATGATCCGGCGCGAGCGCCGGACCGCATCGCCGGCCTGGGTCTCGACGGCGGCGAGAAACAGCTCGATCCAGGGAAGCGGGTCGCCGGCTTCGCGGATCGCCTGGAGGCTGCCGTAGTAGGCGTTGCGGTTGTGTTCGAGATACGAGCTGAGATAGAGCAGAGGGGCCGGAAGCCGCTCCCTTGCGATCAGGAAGAAGACGAGCAGCAGGCGACCGAGACGGCCGTTGCCGTCGAGATACGGGTGGATCGTCTCGAACTGAGCGTGCAGCAGGGCGTTCTGCACCAGCAGGGGCATCTCCGGTTCCTCATGAGCGAAGCGCTCCCAGTCGGCGAGAAGGTCGTGGAGATCGGCGGGCGGCGGGGGGACGAAATCCGCCGTCTCGATCGTCGAACCCGGCCCTCCTATCCAGTTCTGGGTTCGGCGCAACTCGCCGGGGGAGCGCTCGCGCCCGCGTACGCCGGCCATCAGCCTTCGGTGCATCCCGGACAGGAGGCGGGTGCTGATCGGCAAGTGGTCGAGTTGCCCCAGACCCCACCACATCGCTTCGACGTAGTTGACGACTTCCTCGACATCCTCGTTCGCGGGGCGCCCGCTGGCATCGCTCTCGAGAACCTCCGCAAGACTCGCCTGCGTGCCCTCGATCCGCGTCGACGCGAGTGCCTCGCGCAGGAGATATGGCCGGATCAGGAGATCAGGGTTGGGAAGCAGACCGCCGATCCCGGCAAGCCGGCCCACCGCCCCCTCGGCATCCGCCAGCAACCGCGCCGTCGCCCAGGGAAGGTCCAGCGTCCGTGGGATCTCCGCCGGGAAATAGGCGACATATCCGTGCCGCCCGGTCGTTTTTCGTGCCTCGCCGAAGGGCGTCGATGGGTATCGCTGCAGGTCCACCCACGGGATGGTACCCGACACTAACGTTTTTGGGCTTAAACGTTAGAGACAGACCGCGACCCTAACGCGGGTGAAAGGGTCGTCTACGCAGGCACCTCGCGGGAGTCGAGGTGGGCGGCTACCTTGCGCTTGACGCGCTGCAGGGCGTTGTCGACGGTCTTGGTGTCGCACTCGAGCTGCTCGGCGGTCGCCTCGTAGGAGTGGCCGTCGAGGTAGAGCGAGAGCACGCTGCTCTCCAGGTCCGAGAGCACGCCGGTGCTGCCCGAGAGGCAGGAGACGAGGCTCGAGAGCTCTTCGGTGGCGATCACCTGATTGACCGGGTCCGAGACGCTGGGCCCGGGCAGGATCTCGTCGAGCGTCGTGTCCGAGTCGCCGGCGGCTGCCGGGGTCTGGCTGAACGAGACGTACTGGTTGAGGGGCGTGTGCTTGTTGCGGGTCGCGGTCTTGACCGCGGTGATGATCTGGCGGGTGATGCAGAGCTCGGCAAAGCTGCGGAAGCTCGACTCGCGGTCACTGCGGTAGTCGCGAATCGCCTTGTAGAGGCCGAGCAGGCCTTCCTGGATCAGGTCGTCGCTCTCACCGCCGAGCAGGAAGTAGGACGATGCCTTGAGACGGACGAAGCCGCGGTAGCGGCGGACGATCGTGTCGTAGGCGTCGGTCCTCCCCTCCTTGGCGAGCGCGACCAGATAGTGATCATCAAGCTCAGGTTGAGGGTTAATGCTGGGTCGTACAGAGCCGTTGAAATTCCCGGTTGGGAGTCTCAATTCCTGGCTGGGGGACGATAGAGCCACAGATCCTTCTCCTTTTCGAGACGAAGGGTCGTGGCGCCTTACCTCCCCTGGCGGCGCCGGGTATTGACTGGACGAAACTCAGACTCAAGCTGAGGTTCACCCTTACTGGCGGGGCATTCTTACCGCCCGGCGGAGTTCTGTCAACCCCAATTTGCGGTTTTTTTGCAACTGCCGTTGCGGCTGCTACGGGCTCAGCGCTGCCGAACGGCCTCGAAAAGCAGCGCCGCGGCGGCGGCGGAGACGTTGAGCGAGTCGATCCGGCCCGCCTTCGGCAGGGCAATCAGGCCGTCGCAGATCGAGGCGACCCGCGGACGGATGCCCTTGCCCTCGCCGCCGAGCACGAGCACGGTCGGCCCGCTGAGGTCGGCGTCCCAGGGCGGCCCGTCTGCCCCGGCGTCGGCGCCCCAGATCCAGAAGCCGGCCTGCTTCGCCTCGCCGAGCCAGTCAGCCAGGTTGCGCACGCGAGCGATCTCGAGCTGCTCGACCGCGCCGGCCGAGGCCTTGCAGGCGACCGCGGTCACCTCCGCCGCGCGCCGTTCGGGGATCACGACCCCGGCGGCGCCGGCGAACTCGGCCGAGCGGCAGACGGCGCCGAGGTTGCGCGGGTCCTGGATCTGGTCGAGCGCCAGCAGCAGGGCGCCCTCGCGCCGCAGCAGCGCGTTCGGGTCCGCGTACGGATACGGGTCGACCTCGGCGACGACCCCCTGGTGGTCGGGCGACCCGCAGAGCCGCTCGAGCTCCTCCGGCGCCGTCTCCGGCGCGCGCCAGATCCGCCGGATCGCACGCCTCCCCCGCTCCGCCTCCTCGACCGGCCGGCGGCCGTAGATGATCTGATTCGGCATCTAAGCCTTGGGGACGAGCTTCGCGCCGTCGGCCGAATCGCGCACTTCCCAGCCCAGCCCGGCGAGCTCGTCCCGGATCTCATCCGCCCGCCCGAAGTCCTTCGCAGCCCGAGCCTCCTCCCGCTCCACGAGCAACGCCTCAGCCTCTCCCCCCGCCCCCTGCTCAGCCTCAGCCAACGACCCGAGCCCGACCAGCTCCAACATCTCCCGCACGGCCCCCACCGCCCCCGGGACCTCCCCCCGGTTCGCTTCCCCAACAAGCTCAAACAGCTCGGCCATGGCCCGGGGAGTGTTGAAGTCGTCAGCCAGAGCGTCCTTGAACTTCTCGATGCGCTTCGCGGCGGGAGACTCCGGGGA
>DASTVL010000257.1:0-3346 GCA_035759115.1 Solirubrobacterales bacterium
CACGGTCGTCGACACCACCGTCGTCGCCGGCCGGGCGCTGAGGCGCGGCGGGGTCGTCGAGGGCGAGCCCGAGATCGTCGCCCGCGCCGCCGAGCGCGCCGAGCGGCTCGGGATCGGCGACGATCGCTGACGCGCGGGACGGAGCCGCCTCGGCCGCCTGATGTGAGAACCGGGCGCAGTCGGGTATAGGCTCGCCTTGAGTGCCTGCCCCTGAGGTCACCGACCGAGGCTCGCCCGACGCGTCAGCCGTCCGCTACGAGGGTGCGACCAAGCGCTACGGCGGCTCCGACGTAGCCGCGGTCGACCATCTCGACCTCGAAGTGCCCGCGGGCGAGGTCTGCGTCCTCGTCGGTCCCTCCGGTTGCGGCAAGACGACCGCGATGCGGCTGGTCAACCGCACCGTCGAGCTGAGCGAGGGCGACGTCAAGATCGGCGAGCGCTCGGTGCGCGACCGCGACCCGGCCGAGTTGCGACGCGAGATCGGCTACGTGATCCAGCAGATCGGCCTCTTCCCGCACCGCACGGTGAGCGAGAACATCGGCGCGGTGCCGCGCCTGCTGGGCTGGAAGAAGGACCGGATCGCGGCCCGCGGCGCCGAGCTGCTCGAGCTGATCGGGCTCGACCCCGAGCTCGGCAAGCGCTACCCGGCGCAGCTCTCCGGCGGCCAGCAGCAGCGCGTCGGCGTCGCCCGCGCGCTCGCCGCGGACCCGCTGGTGATGCTGATGGACGAGCCGTTCGGCGCGATCGACCCGATCAACCGCGAGCGCCTGCAGAACGAGTTCCTGCGCCTGCAGGCCGAGATCCGCAAGACCGTCCTCTTCGTCACCCACGACATCGACGAGGCGATCAAGATGGGCGACCGGATCGCGGTCATGCGCGAGGGCGGCAGGGTCGCCCAGTACGCGACCCCGGCGGAGCTCTTGATGGCGCCGGCCGACGAGTTCGTCGAGGACTTCGTCGGCGCCGACCGGGCGCTGAAGCGGCTGGCGCTGATGCGCGTCTCCGACATCGACCTCTGGCAGGCACCGCTCGCCTTCGTCGGCCAGGCGACCGCCGAGGTGCGGGCGAAGCTCGAGGGGGCCGAGGTCCAGTACGCGCTGCTGGTCGACTCCGAGCGGCGACCGCTCGGCTGGCTCTCCGAGCGCGACCTCGCCGCCGCGACCGTGCCGGCGCAGCCGGACTCGCCGCTGGGGCCGCTGCTCGACCGCGACGACGTGATGCGCGACGCGCTCGCCGACCTGCTGCAGGGCGAGGCGCAGTACGCGGCGGTCGCCGACCGCGATGGCCGGATCGACGGCGTGCTCTCGGTCGAGATCATCTCCGAGTTCCTCGGCTCGCCGGCGGCGAAGAGCGACGAGCACAGCGCCGTGGAGCGGCCGCATGATTAGCGCCGGCCTCGCGCTCCCACTGGCCGCAGCGGGCGAAGTCGGCGAAGGCTTCTTCCGCGAACGCTCCGCCGACACCCGGCCCTGCCAGGCGACCGACGCGCTCTTCTGCTTCGACTGGGCCAGGGAGAACATCGGCGAGTACGTCACCCCGGCGATCCAGCACGTCGAACTGGTCGCGATCTCGGTCGTCGCCGGCTTCGCGATCGCCTTCGCGCTGGCGCTGCTCGCCCACCGCCACGCCTGGCTGCGCCCACCGCTGCTCGGCGCCACCGGCGTCCTCTACACGATCCCCAGCATCGCCTTCTTCTTCCTGCTGCTGCCGATCACCGGCTTCGGCCGCGACTCGGCGGTGATCGCGCTCAGCGCCTACACGCTGCAGATCATCTACCGCAACACGATGGCCGGCCTCGCCAACGTGCCCCCATCGGTCACCGAAGCCGCCCGCGGCATGGGCCTGACCGAACGCCAGATCCTCTGGCGGGTCGAGCTGCCGCTGGCGACGCCGGAGATCGTCGCCGGGCTGCGGATCGCGACCGTGAGCACGGTCGCGCTGGCGACGCTGGCCGTCTTCATCGGCGCCGGCGGGCTCGGCGACCCGATCTACGAGTTCATCACCTTCAAGACCAACATCATCATCGCCGGCGGCCTGGCGATCGCGATCGCGGTCTGCTTCGACGCGATCCTGCTCTGGGCGCAGCGGCGGGCGACGCCGTGGCGGCGGGCGGCTGCCCAGTGAGCGCGCTCGCGCCGCCCGCCCCCGTGCTCGCCTCCTTCCAGGGCGCGATCGAATTCATCTTCACGCCGCAGTCCTCCAACGTGACCGGCGGCGCTGAGGTGGGCGGGCTCGAACAGGTGCTCGAACTGACCCTGACCCAGCTCGAAGTGACCTTCCTCGCGCTCGCCCTGGCGCTGGCGGTGGCGCTGCCGATCGGGCTCTACCTCGGCCACCGCGGCGTTGGCGAAGCGCTCGCGGTCGGGCTCGGCAACGCCGGCCGGGCGATCCCCGAGCTGGCCCTGATCGCCTTCATGGCGGCGGCGATCGGCGTCGGCCTGCTCAACGTGACGATCGCGCTCGCGGTCCTCGGCATCCCGCCGCTGCTGACCAACGCCTTCGTCGGCATCCGCCAGGTCGATCGGGCCGGCGTCGACGCCGCCCGCGGCATGGGCATGAGCGAGCTCGAAGTGCTGACCAAGGTCGAGCTGCCGCTGGCGGTGCCGACGCTGATGACCGGCGTGCGCACGGCGACGATCAACATCGTCGCGACGGCGACGATCGCGCCGCTCGCCGGCGTGCTCACGCTCGGCGACTTCATCATCAACCGCAACGTCTACGGCGACGACGGCGTGCTCGCCGGGGCGATCCTGGTCGCCCTGCTGGCGCTCGCCCTGGAGCTCCTGCTCGCCGGCCTGCAACGCGCGCTCACCTCGAAAGGGCTGAAGGTGAGCACCGCGTGAATCCGCACCCAGTTGTTTCCCCGCAAACCAAGAGAGAGGAACCACCAGTGAGAACCACGTCCAACCGAATGCGGGCCGCGGCCGCGCTGCTGCTCACGCTGCTGCTCGCCCTGGGGGTCGCCGCCTGCGGCTCCGACGACGACGACACCACGGGCGAAACCAGCGGCGGCGAGGCCGGCGCGATCGTCTCCAACCCCGAAAACGGCGACGTGACGCTCACCGTCGGCTCGAAGAACTTCACCGAACAGATCGTGCTCGGCGAGGTCTACGCGCAGGCGCTGGAAGCGGCCGGCTACAAGGTCAGGAAACAGCTCAACCTCGGCTCGGAAACGGTCGCCCGCCAGGCGGTCAAGTCGGGGCAGATCTCGGGCTATCCCGAGTACGCGAGCACGGCGCTGACCTCGTTCTTCGAAGTCGAACCGGAGCAGGTCCCGGCCGACGCGACCGAGGCCTACGAAGAGGCGAAAGCCGACTTCGAAGAGGAAGGGCTGACCGCGTTCCCG
>DASTVL010000258.1:0-4733 GCA_035759115.1 Solirubrobacterales bacterium
CTTTTGCTCCTGCGCACGCGACTCGAGATGGAGGGTCACAACGTGGAAACCGCCATCGATGGCCAGGACGTCATCGACAAGGTGAGCGTCAGCGCACCGCCTGACCTCCTGCTTCTCGACGCGATGATGCCGCGCAAATCCGGCATCGACGCCCTCCGCGAGCTGCGCGAACGCGGCATCGACGCGCCGGCGCTGATCGTCAGCGCCCACACGGAGGGCGGCAACGGCGCCGAGCACGAGGGCCTCGAGATCGACGGCTACATAAGCAAGCCGATCGACTTCGACCAGCTCTTCACCAAGATCGCAGAGCTGACCGGCTAGGGCGCCGCTACGACTTGGCGATCTCCAGGCGGATCTCCTTGCCCTTCAGCTTGGTGCCGTCGAGGAACTCGACCGTGCGGTCGGCCTGATCGGGGTCGACCTCGACGAAGGAAAAGCGGTGCAGGACGCGCACGTCGTGGATCGCCTCCTCGGGCAGCACGGCGCCCTCGCGCAGCGCCCAGCGCAGGTCCTCCTCGTCGATGCCGCTGCGCTCGCCGCGGTTGACGAAGAGCTTGACCGCGTCGCCGTTGGCCGGCCCCTTCGCGGCCTCCGGCTCCTCGCTCTTCTCCTCGCGCACCTTCTCCTTCTCGGCGGGCTTCTCGCGCTCGCGGCGGCGCGGGCGCGGCGCGTGTTCCATCCGCTCCTCCGGGCTCTCCCACTCGCCGATCGTGGTCTTGACGTCGCGCTCGATCCGGCCGATCTCCTCGCGCTGGGCGGGCGTGACGAAGGTGATCGCGCGACCGGTCCGCCCGACCCGGCCGGTGCGGCCGATGCGGTGCACGTAGACCTCCGAGGAGGCGGGGACGTCGAAGTTGATCACGTGGGTGACGTGCTCGATGTCGAGCCCGCGGGCGGCGATGTCGGTCGCGACCAGCAGCCGCACGCGGTGGTCCTTGAAGGCAATCATCACCCCGTCGCGCGAACCCTGGCTCATATCGCCGTGCAGCGCCTTCACGTCGAGCCCTTTGTCCTTGAGCGTCTTTTCCAGCTTCGAGGCGCCGATTTTCGTGCGGCAGAAGATGATCGCCTGCTCCGGTTCCTCGGTCTTCAGCAGCTCGACCAGGCGGTTCGCCTTATCTTTGGCAGCGACCTCGACGAAGGCCTGGGCGATCGCGTCGACGGTCAGCTTTTTGGGCGTGATTTTGATCGTCGTCGGGTCGTACATGTAGCTCTCGGCGAGCCGTTTGACCGGCGGCGGCATCGTCGCCGAGAAGAGCGCCGTCTGGCGTCCGCTCGGGCACATCCGCAGGATCTTCTCGACGTCCTCGATGAAGCCGAGGTCGAGCATCTCGTCGGCCTCGTCGAGGACGACGTAGCGGGCCGCGGTGAGAACCAGCGAGCGGCGCGACATCAGGTCCATCATGCGGCCGACGGTGGCGACGACGACGTGGGCGCCGGCGCGCAGCTGCGACTGCTGCGATTTGATCGGCGCACCGCCGAAGATGGCGACGATGTTGACGTCGACGTGCTCGGCGTAGGCGCGCAGCGCCTGCGTCACCTGGATGCAGAGCTCGCGGGTCGGGGTGAGGACGATCGCCTGCACCTCGTCGTCAGCCGGGTCGATGTACTGCAGCAGCGGCAGGCCGAAGGCGGCCGTCTTGCCGGTCCCGGTCTGCGCCTGGCCGATCACGTCGTGGCCGGCGAGCAGCTCCGGGATCGCTTTCTCCTGGATCGGGCTGGGCTCCTGGTAGCCGAGCTCGTCGAGTGCCTGCTGGATCTCCGGCGCCAGCCCCAGCTCCTTGAAGGGAATCATCGCGACGGGTCCAGGAGGAGCTTGCCGCTGGTGCGGCGGGCGATCAGGTCTTCGTGCGCGCGGGCGGCCTCCGAGAGCGGGTAGACCTCGCCGACGCTGACCTCGAGATCGCCCGCGGCGACCGTCTCGAGCAGCTCGGCGATCATCGGGCCGGCCTCGGCCGGGCGCATCAGCAGGTGGACGAGCCAGAAGCCGATCACGGCCTTGGAGCCGCGCAACAGCCTGGCGGTCGAGACCTCGCGCTGTTCGCGCGAGGCGATGCCGAAGACGACCATGCGGCCGAGCGGCGCCAGCGCCGAGAGCTCGGCGTCGAAGGCGTCGCCACCGCTCATGTGCAGGATGGCGTCGACCCGCTCGCCGCCGTTGGCGTCGAGGATCGCCTGCTTGAGGTCGTCGCTGCGCGAGTCGACGGTGGCGTCGGCGCCCAGCTCTTCCACCAGCGCCCGCTTCTCCTCGCTCGAGGCAAGCCCGATCACCTTCGCCCCGGCGCGCTTGCCGAGCTGCACGGCGAGCGTCCCGGTGCCGCCGGCGGCGGCCTCGATCACGAGCGTCTCGCCTTCCTGCACCCGGGCGCAGCGGCGCACCAGCGCCATCGCGGTCAGCCCCTGCAGCAGCAGGCCCGCGGCCTGGTCGTCATCGACCCCGTCGGGCACGGGGATCAGCATCTGCGCCGGCACGGCGACCTTCTCGGCATAGGCGCCGGCGGGGAGGATCGCGGCGACGCGCTTGCCCTCGGCGGTGCGGCCGCTGACCTCTGCGCCGGGGATCAGCGGCAGCTGCTGCTCGGCCAGGTAGTCGTTGCGGGTCGCGTGCGTGTCGGCGAAGTTGATCCCGGCGCGGGCGACGTCGATCACGGCCTCGCCGTCAGCCGGCGTCGGGTCGGGAACGTCGTCGCGGTAGCGCAGAACCTCTGGCCCACCGAACTCGTCGATCTGGATCGCGCGCATCGGCCCGCACACTACTGACAAGAGCCCGACGTGCCGCTTCCAGGGGGCCCATATGGACACCGCAGAGGCGGCACGTCGGGGAGGCGCTGGGTACCCGGTCAGTCGGACTCTGACGCGAGCGGCAGCGGCAGGTGGCGACGCAGCCAGGGGGTGAGAGTTCGGGCGAAGGTGGCGCTCATGTGGTACGTGTCGCGGTAGACGAGCACCCGGCCCATCACCGAGGGGCAGCGATGGCGCGGGCAGAGCACGCCGGCGGGGTCGATCAGCTTCGCGCCCCGGACCTTGCCGGCGCCGAAGGCGTCGAAGGCGCGGTCGCGTTTGCGGCGCGAGAAGAAGGTGCAGTTGCGCAGGTTGTCGCGGTTCGCCGAGACGCATTCGGGCGGGTTGAACGGGGCGAGCATCTGGTCGCGGATGACGACGACCTGCGTGCCGGAGCGGACCAGGCGGCGCAGCATGCGGGCGAAACCGGCGATCAGCACCGGCTGGCTGGCGCGGCGGTTGAGCCGCCGGCCGTTGTGGACGACCTGGTAGCGGCGCCCGGTCGAGTTGCTGACGACGACCAGGTCGGGCTGCTCCTCGCGGATGATCCGGCGCATCGCCTTGTTGCGCCAGACGTTGCAGGGCCGCTCGTACTGGACCATGCCGACGACGCAGCCGGCCTTGACCAGGCCGACCAGGCGCCAGTCGCGCTGCTCGGCCAGCCGCATCAGCGGCGGGAACCACTGCAGCGCGTGCGAGTCGCCGAAGGCGACGACGGTGGTGTCGGAGTCGGGGTTGCCGTAGGCGCACTCGGGCGAGTCGGTGTCCTCGTGCAGCAGCACGCAGCCGTCGTCGAAGAGCGGTCCCTTGTCGGTCGGCGCATCGACCGGGTTCGGGCGCAGGGCGTCGACCGTGCTCAGCTGCGGGTTGCGCGGGCCGACCGCCTGCGCGCCCTTGGCCAGTTCCGGCGAGGCGGTCGGCAGCGGCGGGTTCGAGGCCTGCAGGCCGACGGCGAGCAGCACGGCGGCAACGGTGCAGGCACCGCCCAGGGCGAGCGCGCGTTTCGGCCGGCGGCCGAGCGAGCGCGAGTGCCGGAAGGGCTCCTCGATCGCGTAGTGGCTGAGGATCGCCGGGACGCCCGAGGCGAGCGTCACCAGGGCAAGGGCGGGGACGCCGAGCTCGCCCCAGATCGCACCGGCGAAGATGATGGTCGGCCAGTGCCAGAGGTACCAGGCGTAGGAGATCTTGCCGAGGTACTGCAGCGGCGCGCGGGTCAGCAGACCGGTCGGGCGGGAGACGACGGCCGCCGTGCCGGCGACGATGATCGCGATCGTCGCCCCGACCGGCAGCAGCGCCCGCCAGCCCGGGTACGGGGTCTCGCCGCTGAAGGCGAACGTGGTCGCGACGAGGATCGCCAGCCCGGCCGCGGCGAGCGTCGCCGAGAGCGCCCGCGGCAGGCGTAGGCCGGCCGGCAGGACGAGGGCGAGGATGCCGCCGGCGGCGAGCTCCCAGATCCTGGTCAGGGTCGAGAAGTAGGCGCTGCGCGGGTCCCCTGGCGTGAAGGAGATGCTGTAGAGGAGCGAGAGGATCGCGATCGGCACGACCAGCAGCGCGATCGTGCGCCGGATGCTGAGCCCGAGGCGGTGCGCGGCAAGCGTGCCGAGCCCCAGGGTCAGCGGCCAGAGCAGGTAGAACTGCTCCTCGACCGAGAGCGACCAGTAGTGCTGCACCGGGCTGGTCAACGTCTCGCCGAAGGCGAAGTAGTCGACCGATTCGGCGATGAAGTGCCAGTTGACTACATATAGGGCGGCTCCGAGCACGTCGCCCGAGACCTGCTGGTTCTGCGCCGGCGAGAGCAGCAGCGCCGAGCCGACCACGGTGAAGCCGAGCACGGTCACCGCCAGCGGCAGCAGCCGCTTGGCGCGGCGCGCGTAGAAGCGCGAGATCGAGACCGAGCCGCGGCGGTCGAGCTCGTGCAGGATCAGGCCGGTGATCAGGAAACCGGAGAGGAC
>DASTVL010000259.1:0-3249 GCA_035759115.1 Solirubrobacterales bacterium
CCGATCGCGCCGCCGACCTGGGCGCTGGTGTTGACCACGCCCGAGGCGAGGCCGGCGTCTTCGGGCGTCGCGCCGGACATCGCCAGCGTCATCAGCGAGGGGAAGGAGATCCCGATGCCGACGCCGATCAGCAGCAGCGGCGGCAGCAGGTCGGCGAGGTAGGCGCCGTCGACCGGGGTGCGGGCGAAGAGCAGCAGCGAGAGCGAGATCAGGACCATCCCCGGGATCAGCATGTTGCGCGGGCCGAAGCGCATGATCAGCTTTTCCGAGTAGCCGAGCGAGAGCGTGCCCATCACCACCGTCGTCGGCAGGAAGGCGAGCCCGACCTGCAGCGGGTCGTAGCCGAGGATCCGCTGCAGGTAGAGCGCGCCGAGGAAGAACATCGAGAACATCCCGGCGACGAGCAGCATCTGCAACGCGTTGGCGCCGGAGACGTTGCGCGAGCGGAACAGCCGCAGCGGCATCAGCGGGTTCTCGATCCGCGTCTGGCGGACGAGGAAGGCGGCGATCGCCGCCAGCGAGACCGCGCCGAGGATCAGCGTCTGCGCCGATCCCCAGCCCTGCTCGGCGACCTCGAGGATCGCGTAGACGCCGACCATCAGGCCGCCGGTGACCAGCACCGCGCCGGGGAAGTCGGCCCCTTTGTGCAGCCCCAGCCCGGTGGGGTCGGGGACGAAGCGCAGGCTGAGGAAGGCGGTGAGCAGGCCGAGCGGGACGTTGATGAAGAAGATCCAGTGCCAGGCGATCGCCTCGGTCAGGACGCCGCCGACGAGCAGCCCGATCGAGCCCCCGGCGGAGGCGACGAAGCCATAGACGCCGATCGCTTTCGCCTGCTCGCGCGGCTCGGGGAACAGGGTCACGATCATCCCCAGGATCACGGCCGAGGTCAGCGCGCCGCCGATCCCCTGCACGAAGCGGGCGCCGATCAGCATCTCCTGGCTCTGGGCGAAGCCGCAGAGCAGTGAGGCGCTGGTGAAGATCGCCAGCCCGGTGAGGAAGACGCGGCGCTGACCGAGCAGGTCCCCGAGCCGGCCGGCGAGCAGCAACAGCCCGCCGAAGGGGACGAGGTAGCCGTTGACCACCCAGGCGAGGTTGGCCTGGGAGAACCCGAGGTCGTCCTGGATCGAGGGCAGCGCGACGTTGACGATCGTGATGTCGAGGACGATCATCAGCATCCCCGCGCAGAGGACGTAGAGGGCGATCCAGCGACCCTGATCTGTCGTCTGCGTGGGGCTCATGGGGGCCGCCAGTCTACGCGGCCCCCATCGCCCCTTCTGTGACTTTCTGCGCTTTGCGGGCGCCTATTCGATCGCGGCGACGAGCGCGTTCGCGCCGCCGACCATGCCGGCTTTGTTGGGATGGATCGGCGCCGCGGGGTTGCCCGGCACGACCGGCTCGACCCAGCGGGTCGACGAGCCCTTGCAGGCATCGTGGCCGATGCCGGCTTTGTACCAGTCGACCAGCGTCGCCCCGTTGTTCGCCGCCTGCGTGGCGAGCATCCCGTTGAGCTGTTTCTGCTTCGCCCGCAGGTAGGGCACGTCGCCCCAGCCGATCGGCATCTGCGGCCAGCAACCGAAGCCCGTCTCCGGGAAGATCGGCGCGTAGTTGACGACGTAGACGTCGGCGCCCGGCGCCAGTTCGGCGATCCCGTCGAGCACCGCGTCGACCTCCGGCGCGGTGGCCGCGATCCGTTCCGCGATCACGTCTTTGCCGCCCGAGTTGTACTGGTCTTTGCAGGGCGTGCTGAACGGGTTGAACGTGATGCAGCTGAGGGCGATGTCGGAGAAGCCGATGTCGTTGCCGCCGATCGTCAGCGAGACAACGGTGGTTTCGCTGTCGAGCGCGTCGAACTGCGGCGGGTTGGTGCCGAGTTCGGTGCTCTGGGCTTCGGTCATGTCCTCGGTGGTGGCGCCGCTGCAGGTCACGTCGCGCAGGGTCGCCCCCGTGCTCGGCGCCGTCAGGTGCGGGTAGTTGTTGCTCGACCGCAGGCAGCCGAGCGGCGGGCCGATCTGGTTCGGGATCAGCGGGCCGGCTGCGTAGGAGTCGCCGAGCGCCGCGTAGTTGTCGGCGCGGGCGGCGCCTGCGAAGGCGGCCAGCATGGTCAGAGCCACGGCTGCGAGAACCGCGGCAAGGCCGAGCCCTCGCGGGCTCGCATGGATCGACTGGGTCATGTCTCTCCTCTCGATGAGTTTCGCCTAGGTGGGACGCCGAAGCGCCCTTACCCAATTTTTAGCGAAACTAATCCTGATCGATGGCGAGCGCAACTCGGCCTGGACGTTTGGGCGACCCCGATCCGCGGCGGCCGAAGCTGTGGCCTGCGGGGGCGACCTCGGTCATCTGGGTGCGGTGCAGCTCGGTCACCTCGCTGACGAGCACGTTGATCGTCCCTTCGCGGCGCTCGAGCCTGCCCTTGGCGCGGACCAGCGGCGAGGTGCGGACCTCGGCCCGGTGGCGCTCGTAGACCGGCGGCGGCACGATCAGGTTGACCGTGCCGCGCTCGTCTTCGAGCAGCATGAAGACAATCCCCTTGGCGGTCTCGGGCCGCTGCCGGGCGACGACCATCCCCGCCACCTCGACGATCGCCCCGTCGTCGATCCGCTCCAGCTCGTCGCTGCGTGCCGGCCCGGGCTCGAGCTCGCCGCGCATCAGCGCCAGCGGGTGCTCGCCCAGCGTCATCCCGGTCATCCGGTAGTCGGCGATCGCCTCCCCCCAGGCCCCCAGCGGCGCCAGCCCGGGCGCCGGCGGCGTCTCCAGCGGCAGCGCCATCTGCGTCCCCTCCCCGGCGGCGGGCCGCCCCGTCGCCGCCGTCCCCGCGTCCCAAAGCGCCCCCCGCCGACCGCCCTCCCCAGACGTGCCGGTGCTGCGGTGTCCATATGGACCTCTATCCACCGGCACGTCACCTTGGAGGGAGTCGAGGGCGCCGGCCCAGGCGAGGCGCTCGAGGCCGTCGCGGCCGGCGCCGGCGCGCGAGGCGAGGTCGGCGAGGTCGCGGTAGGGCCCGCCGCGATCGCGCTCGGCGACCAGCGCCCGCATCTCCTCCTCGCGCACCCCCTTCACATACCCCAGCCCCACCCGCACCACCAGCCCACCCCGCACCTCCGGGGTCGACGGGACGTGGCAGAGGACGCGGCTGCGGTTGGCGTCGGGCGGGGCGAGGCGGACGCCGCGGCGCTGCGCCTCGTGGGCGAGCGCGTCGGGCGGGTAGAAGCCCATCGGCTGCTCGTTGAGCAGCGCGCAGAGGAACTCCGG
>DASTVL010000260.1:0-2886 GCA_035759115.1 Solirubrobacterales bacterium
GAGGGGCACGACGAGAACATCCCCTTCGAGCGTGTGGAGCGGGAGCTGGGGGCCGAGCGCGCCGCCCAGCTGCGCGACGTGAGCCTCGAGCTGTATGCGCGGGGGCGCGCCTACGCGGAACAGCGCGGCATCCTGCTGGCCGACACCAAGTTCGAGTTCGGGCTGCGCCAGGGCCGCCTGGTCTGGATCGACGAGGCCCTGACGCCCGACTCCTCGCGCTTCTGGCCGGCGGACGGCTATGCGCCAGGGCGGGGTCAGCCCAGCTTCGACAAGCAATACGTGAGGGATCACCTCGAAACTACCGGCTGGGACAAGCAGTCCGCGCCGCCCGAGCTTCCCGCCGACGTGGTCGCGCGCACCCGGGAGAAGTACCTCGAGGCCTACGAGCGCATCACCGGCACTCCCCTGCCGTCCGCACGAGACCGGTGACCGCGGTCACGGCGTACCACCGTCCCCGGCGGCATCCTTTGCCACCGCCCACACGCGTTCCCTCCGGAGCAGCTCGAGCGTGAAGCAACAACTCGAAGCACTCGTCGCCGAGATGATCGACAAGGGGATCACCTTCGGGGATGCGCGACGCGAGTTCGAGAAGCGCTTCATCGCCCAGATGCTGCAGCAACATCGCGGAAACGTCACCAGGACCGCCCGCGACCTCCGCATCCACCGCAACACACTCGGAAAGAAGATCGAAGAGTACGAGCTGTAAACGCGCGCCCGCACGGTCGACCGCCGACCCTGCGGGCGCGCGCCGCGCCTCGTCCAGCCGCCGCTTTGACCTGAGGGACGGGCGCTTATATAGTCAGCACTCGAGGCGGGAGAGTGCCAAGGCGTCGCACGTGCCGTGACGCCGCCCTGAACCCACGCGCGAGCAGGCCCGGCGTCCGGCGTCTGCGTCGCAGACGACTCCCGCAGGAAGCTTTCGAAAGGAGAGACGCGAATCATGAAGGTCCGTCCGCTTCACGATCGGCTGCTGGTACGCCGTGTGGAAGAGAAGGAGCAGAAGAAAGGCGGGATCATCATTCCCGACACCGCCAAGGAGAAGCCCCAGGAGGGCGAGGTCGTCGCCGTCGGCAGCGGCAAGCTGCTCGACAACGGCACCAAGCAGGCGCTCGACGTCAAGGCCGGCGACAAGATCCTGTTCGGGAAGTACTCGGGCACGGACATCAAGATCGACGGCGAGGAGATGCTGATCCTGCGCGAGGACGAGGTCCTGGCGATCCTCGGCTGATTTTTCGACTCGAGCGGCGCCCGCGCGCCGCCGGAACCGCGATCCGGGCCCCGCGCCGCCGGATCGCATCAGGAGAGTGCTTCAGACATGCCCAAGCAGATCACGTACGGTGACGAATCGCGCCAGGCGATCCTGCGCGGCGTCAACCGCCTCGCCGACGCGGTCAAGGTGACCCTCGGCCCCAAGGGACGCAACGTCGTCCTCGACAAGAAGTTCGGCTCCCCGCTCATCACCAAGGACGGCGTCACCGTCGCCAAGGAGATCGAGCTCAAGGAGCCGCTGGAGAACATGGGCGCCCAGATGGTGCGCGAGGTCGCGTCCAAGACCTCCGACGTCGCGGGTGACGGCACCACCACCGCCACGGTGCTGGCCCAGGCCATCTACCGCGAGGGCTCCAAGAACGTCACCGCCGGCGCCAACCCGATGGAGCTCAAGCGCGGCATCGAGGCGGCCGTCGAGGCCGTGACCGACGAGTTGCAGAAGCTCTCGAAGCCCGTCAAGGGGAAGATGATCGCCCAGGTCGGGACGATCTCGGCCAACTCCGACGAGACGATCGGCAAGATCATCGCCGAGGCGATGGAGAAGGTGGGCAAGGACGGCGTCATCACCGTGGAGGAGGCGCGCACCCTGGAGACGTCGCTCGACGTCGTCGAGGGGATGCAGTTCGACCGCGGCTACCTCTCCCCCTACTTCGTCACCGACCCCGAGCGCATGGAGGCGGCTCTCGAGGACCCGCTGGTCCTGATCCACGAGAAGAAGATCTCGTCGATGAAGGACCTGCTCCCGGTGCTCGAGCAGGTGGCCAAGCTGGGCAAGCCGCTGCTGATCATCGCCGAGGACGTCGAGGGCGAGGCGCTGGCGACGCTGGTGGTGAACAAGCTGCGCGGGACGCTGCACGTGGCGGCGGTGAAGGCTCCGGGCTACGGCGACCGTCGCAAGGCCATGCTGGAGGACATCGCGACGCTGACCGGCGGCAAGGCGATCACCGAAGACCTGGGGATCAAGCTCGAGAACCTGAAGCTCGACGACCTCGGCAAGGCCAAGAAGATCACGATCGACAAGGACAACACGACGATCGTGGAGGGCTCGGGCAAGGCGTCGGCGATCGAGGGACGGGTGAAGCAGATCCGCGCCCAGATCGACGAGACGACGTCGGACTACGACCGGGAGAAGCTGCAGGAGCGTCTGGCGAAGCTCGTCGGGGGCGTTGCGGTGATCAAGGTCGGCGCCGCGACCGAGACGGAGATGAAGGAGAAGAAGGCCCGGGTCGAGGACGCGATGCACGCGACCAAGGCCGCGGTCGAGGAGGGGATCGTCCCCGGCGGCGGCGTGGCGCTGCTGCGCTCGATCCCGGCGCTCGAAGCGGCGCGCTCGAAGGCCAAGGGCGACGCCAAGATCGGCGTCGACATCGTGCGCCGGGCGCTCGAGGAGCCGCTGCGTCAGATCGCCTCGAACGCCGGCTTCGAGGGCGCCGTGGTGGTCGACAAGGTCCGCGAGATGAAGACCGAAGAGGGCTTCAACGCCTCCGTGGACAAGTACGAGAACCTGGTCGAGGCGGGCGTGATCGACCCGACCAAGGTGGTGCGCTCGGCGCTGCAGAACGCCGCGTCGATCGCCTCGCTGCTGCTCACCACCGAGGCCCTCGTCTCCGAGATCCC
>DASTVL010000261.1:0-2017 GCA_035759115.1 Solirubrobacterales bacterium
GGCTCTCCTTTGCGGGGGCATCATAGGCGGTGACGGCACGACCGCCAGCCCGCGACGTGAGAGGTCGGGCAAGCGGGGATGCAACCGGACACCTCCATCTACCGAGTTCCTGCGGGGTTTGGGGGTGAGTGCTGAGCGGGACCGCTGAGGTAGCCCCCGTCCTCGGCGGTGCTGCCTTGAGGCTGCCCGGAGAGGCCTGGCGATCGCTGCGGGGGGTCAGGTGAGCGCCGTCTGGCGTTCCAGCCAGAGCAAGCGGCGCATGTTGTGGACGAGGTTGGCGAGGCCGATCTTGGTGGTCGCCCGCGCCAGGCCGATGGTGCGCACGAACAGGCCCATCCGGTGCTTCTGCTCGGCGAAGATGTGCTCGACATGAGCCCGGATGACGGACTTCGTCGCGTTCGCCTGAGCCGTGCGGATCGGCATCGGGCGACGCTGTGGCTTCTTGCGATGGATGTGGCTCACGAGCATGCGCTGGCGCAGAAGGTCCTCGTTTTTCCTCGAACGGTAGGCCGTATCAGCCCAGACGCCGCCGGCCGTGTTCGTGCGATCGAGCAGATCGGCCAGGCGCGCGCCGGCATGCGCCGCGGCGTCGGTCACCAGCCACTTGCGGATCAGCCGGTGACGGCGATCGGCGCTGATGTGGTTCTGGTAGCCGAACTCGGGGATCGCCAGATCGACCATTGGCGTCTCGCCCTGGCCGCGCGGCTTGGCCTTGGTCGTCTTGACGGTCCAGCGCGCAGCGCGGTCCTTCTGGCGAAGCTTGGCCGGCTTTGATTGCCAGTCCTCGGGAATGCGCCCTTCCCTGATCGCCTGCTTCTCGGCCCTGGTGTTGCGCTGCTTCGGCGCGGCGACGATGCTCGCGTCCACCAGCTGCCCGGACATCGCGAGGTAACCCGCGGCCCGCAGCTCCTGGTCGAACAGCTCGAACAGGCGCAGGGTCGCGCCAGCCTTGGTCAGCGCTTCGCGGAAGGTCCAGATCGTATTGGCGTCAGGAACGGCGTCGCCCAGCCCGAGTCCCAGGAACCGCATCCAGGTCAGCCGGTCGCGCAGGTAGAACTCACAGCGCTCGTCGGACAGGTTGTTCTGGGTCTGCAGGATCAGGACCTTGAACATCAAGACGTGATCGAACGGCGGTCGGCCGCCCTTCGATCGATCCGCCCGCGGCACGGCGCGCTCGAGCTCGGAGCGGAACAGCTCGAAATCCACCACGGCGGCGAGCCGTTCGAGATCGTCACCCTTCTTCGACAGTCCGGCGAGCCGCTCCTCCACGTCGAAAAATCCAGCCGGCCGACCCATCCGATCCCTCCCCTCGACCCACGCCGCAGTAGATCAGATCATGCCCCTCTCGCCCAGGTTTTTGGAGGTCTCCATGTGTTGGCCGCCGAGCGGGTGCATGGCGACGACACGCCGGTGCCGGTCCTGGCCAAGGGCAAGACCAGGCAGGGCCGCGTGTGGACCTACGTCCGGGATGACCGTCCCTTCGGCGGACCCGACCCGCCGGCCGCGGTGTTCTTCTACTCCCCGGATCGGCGCGGCGAGCACCCCGAGGGCCATCTCGACGGCTTCGCCGGCACCCTGCAGGCCGACGCCTACGGTGGCTTCAACCGGCTCTACGCGCCGGAGCGCAAGCCGGGCCCGGTGCTCGAGGCGGCGTGCTGGGCGCACGCCAGGCGCAAGTTCTTCGTGCTCGCCGAGATCGGCTTGAACCCACGCCGCCAGCTCGCGGTCGTCGCCCCGCTGGCGGTCGAGGCGGTCAAGCGGATCGACGCGATCTTCGATCAGGAGCGCATGATCAACGGCGCTGCTGCCGCGGACCGCCTCGCACTCCGCCAGGCCACGATCGCGCCGCTCGTCGCCGGCCTCGAGACCTGGATGCGCGGCGAGCGCGCCAAGCTCTCGCGCCATGCCGAGGTCGCGCGGGCGATCGACTACCTGCTCAAGCGCTGGCCGGCGTTCACCCGCTTCCTCGACGACGGCCGGATCTGTATCTCGAACAATGCCGCCGAGCGGGCACTCC
>DASTVL010000262.1:0-2463 GCA_035759115.1 Solirubrobacterales bacterium
CGGTCAGTACGAGGCGTCGGCGGAGTGGTAACCGTGACCGAGCGTGTCGACGTCGACCAGCAGCCCGTCTTCGAACCGCAGCCGATACATCAGCTTGTTCGGCCCGAAGTTGTAGGTCCAGAGCTCGACCGAAACTTCGTAGCTGCTGTGCACGGTCACGCCCCGGTGATAACCCCAGGGCCGGAGGATCTCGCGCCGCTCGATGGCCTCCGGCTCGCCGCAGTAGGCGAGCACCTTGCTGGACGGATCCCCGTCGGTCATCAGCTTGCTGCCGCAGCGCATGGAATCGGCGCGGGCGGGCCCGGCCAGGACCAGGCCTGCCGCCAGCAGGGTCATCCCCGGAAT
The DNA here is from genome assembly GCA_035759115.1 of Solirubrobacterales bacterium. Taxonomy (GTDB): domain Bacteria; phylum Actinomycetota; class Thermoleophilia; order Solirubrobacterales; family 70-9; genus VRUE01. The sequence continues at coordinate 346 of DASTVL010000262.1, forward strand.
CGTCATTTTCATGGCCTCAACCTGCCTGGGACTCGCTGAACGGGGGCTGAAACCGGGACCTGCCTAATGTACCCGCGGTGGCCTCCCGCGACCAAGGCGACACCGCCCGGCAGTTCCTTAAGCGCCCGCAGGGCCGCAGAATGGCCGGCCCATGGCCAGAACACGCCTCGACCGTGCCTTCGAACGCCGCCTGTCGGGGCTGGTGAACGCCCGTGAACCGGGCGTGTTGAGCGGCGGCCTGAAAGGGGTGGAGCGGGAGGCGCTACGGGTCCTCCCGGACGGCCGTATCGCGCCGACGGACCATCCGCAGGCGCTCGGTTCCGCGCTGACGCATCCCTACATCACCACCGACTACTCCGAAGCGCTGATCGAGCTCGTGACGCCGCCCTTCCCGCACAGCTGGGAACTGCAGCAGTACCTGTGCGACATCCACCAGTTCGTCTACCGTGAACTCGGCGACGAGCTGCTCTGGGCGACCAGCATGCCCTGCGTGCTGGGCGGCGACGCCGAGATCCCCATAGCGCGTTACGGCAGCTCGAACATCGGCCGCATGAAGCACGTGTACCGGGTCGGCCTGGGCCACCGCTACGGCCGGATGATGCAGGCCATCTCGGGCGTGCACTTCAACTACTCGTTCCCGGCCGGGCTGTGGCCCGTGCTGGAATCGGTGACGCAGTCGAAGCTGCGCGGCCAGGCGCTGGTCGACGACGCGTACTTCGCGCTGCTCAGGAACTACCGGCGCTACGGCTGGATGATCCTGTTCCTGTTCGGCGTCTCGCCCGCCATGTGCCGCTCGTTCTTCGCAGGACGCGACGTGCCCGCTGGACTCGAGTCGCTCGGCCGCGGAACGCTCGTCGCGCCGCACGCGACCTCGTTGCGCATGAGCGACCTCGGCTACCGGAACAAGAACCAGGCCGGCGTGCACGTCTCGGTCAATTCGCTCGAGGAGTACGTCCGCGACCTGTCGCGCCTGGTCTCGACGCCGCACCCGGAGTACCAGGCGATGGGCGTCGAGGTCGACGGCGAGTGGAAGCAATTGAATGCGAACCTGCTGCAGATCGAGAACGAGTACTACAGCTTCATCCGGCCCAAGCGCGTCGCCTTCTCGGGCGAGCGGCCGACGAACGCACTGCTGCGCGGCGGCGTGCAGTACGTCGAGATGCGCTCGCTGGACGTCGGCGCCTACGATCCGGTCGGCGTCAACCACAGGAAGCTGATGTTCCTCGAGGCCTTCGCCGCGTTCTGCCTGCTGCGCGAGAGCGCGCCGCTCTCGCCGGACCTGTCGGCGCAGTACGAGGCGAACCACGTGACGGTCGCGAACCGGGGCCGCGAGCGCGGGCTCGCGCTGTGGACGGAGCAGGGCCCGCGTGCACTCGCGGACTGGGCGGCCGAGATCCTCGACCAGATGCAGGGGATCTGCGAGCTGCTCGATGACGACGATGGCTCGAGGCCCTACTCGGCGGCGCTCTCCTTCCAGCGCCAGAAGCTCGCCGATCCGGCGGAACTCCCGTCGGCGCGGCTGCTCGACGAGATGCGGCGCCAGGGCATGTCGTTCTCCGAGCTCGCGCTCTGGATGTCGGAGATGCACCGCGACTACTTCCGCGAACTGTACCCGCCGAATCCCGCGCGCCTCGCCCGCTTCAGGGAGGAGGCCGCGGCCTCGCTCGAGGAACAGCGCGCGGTCGAGGCGCGCGACACGCTGCCGTTCAGCGAGTTCGTCGCGCGTTATACTGCGGGATCGCTGGTCTGACCCGGGATGCCGTCGACTTGAGCGCGCCGGACACATCCTCGCTGACGGAGCAGCTGAGACGCGGATTTCACGGATTGAGGTTCGAAGCTGAGCTGGAATCGGCATATCGCCGGGACCAGTTCCACGAGCGCAGGCGTTACCTGCGCATCAACCTCGCGATCCTGATCGCGATCTGCCTGCTGGTGGTGCGGGTGGACCAGGTGGTGGCACCGGTCATCGGCAGTCTGATCCCCGACTTGGCGCGCACCGGCATCATGCTGCCGCTGCTCGCCGCCGGTTTCGTGATCACGTTTCTTCCGCGCGCGGACACCTGGTACCGGCGATACATGGCCGCGGCGATGGCTCTCGCGCTGGCGGCGATCTCCTGG
>DASTVL010000263.1:0-2791 GCA_035759115.1 Solirubrobacterales bacterium
AGCGGAAGACGCTGGTGCCGATCCGGCGCGAGATCGTCGGCCGGTAGTCGTCGCTCTTCGCCTCGCCCGGTTCGCGGTAGCGCGAGCCGATCACGAGGTCGGCGCGGTCGGCGCGCACCTCCTGCAGCAGGCGCGCCACCTCGGCCGGCGGGTGCTGGCCGTCGGCGTCGAGGTGGGCGCAGAAGTCGTAGCCGCCGCGCAGTGCGTAGAGGTAGCCGGTCTGCAGCGCCGCGCCGAGCCCCTGGTTGAAGGGCAGCGAGGCGACCGTCGCCCCCGCCTCGGCGGCCCGCGCCGCGGTCGCGTCGGTCGAGCCGTCGTCGACGACGAGCACGTCGGCCTCGGGCAGGCGCTCGCGCACGCCGGCGATCACGCCGGCGACGGCGTCGGCCTCGTTCCAGGCGGGGATGAAGACCAGCGTGCGCATCGGCGGCGATTCTCCCATGCCGCCATTCTGTTAGTAACTCTTCATGCGACGGATCGGGATCAGGCTCTGGTTGGTCGGCGCCTTCGCCGCGGTCACCCTGCTCACCGCCGGCGTCGTCTACCTCTTCGGCGACCGGCCGCGCGCGGTGCTGGGCGCGATCGCGCTCGGCATCCTCTCCGGCTTCTTCATCGCGCTCGGCATCTCGCGCCGCGTGCGGCGGCTCTCGCGCGGCGCCGGCGAGCTCGCCGCGGGCGCCTTCGACACCCACCTCGACGTCGGCGGCCGCGACGAGATCGGCGACCTGGCGCGGGCGCTGGAATCGATGAGCGCCTCGCTGAAGGAGAGCTTCGGCGTGCTCACCGCCGACCGCAACAAGCTGAAAGCGATCTTCGACGGCCTCACCGACGCGGTCATCGTCGTCGACGAAGACGGCGGCCTGCGCTTCTCCAACAGCGCCGCGGCGAACCTGCTCGACCCGCTCGGCCAGCCGCCCGACTCGATGCGCCCGCACCTGCGCCGCGCCCACGACCTCGGCTTCGCCGCCCACCCGGCGCTGCGGATCGGCGACCGCGCCTACGCGATGAGCGCCCGCGCCCTGCCGAAAGAGCGCGCCGTGCTCGTCGTCGCCCGCGACCGCACCGACGAGATGCGCCGCGAGCTGGCCGAAGCCGACTTCATCTCCAACGCCGCGCACGAGCTGCGCAACCCGCTGGCCGGGATCTCGAGCGCGATCGAGGTCCTCCGGGAGGGCGCCAAGGACGACCCGCAGGCGCTCGAGCACTTCCTCGGCCGGCTCGCCGAGGACGCCGAGCGGATGAGCCGCCTGACCCGTTCGCTGCTCACCCTGGCGCGGGTCGAGTCGCTGGGCGCGGGGGAGACCGAGGACGTCGACATCGCCGCTGCGATCCGCGACACGGTCGAAGCGGTCGAGACCCCCGATCACATCGAGCTGGCGACCGCGGTCGAGCCCGGGCTGTTCGCGGTCGGCGACGCGACCCTGCTGCGTCAGGTGCTGGTCGGCCTGCTGACCAACGCCTTCAAGCACACGCCGTTGCCCGGGCGCGTTACCGTTCACGGCCGCCGCGACGGCGAGAGGGAGGTCGTGCTGGAGGTGATCGATACCGGGCCGGGCATTCCAGAGGCGGAGATCGAGCGCGTGTTCGAGCGCTTCTACCGCCGCGACGAGTCGCGCAAGCAGGAGGGCTTCGGGCTCGGCCTGGCGATCGCGCAGCGGATGGTCAGCGTGATGGGCGGCGAGATCGGCGCCACCTCGATCGAGGGCGAAGGCAGCACCTTCTGGGTGCGGCTGCCGGCGGCGGAGCCGAGCAGGACGCCGGTGGCATGACGAACCAGCGTGTATATAAGGGGCTGTGGGGGAGATGAGCAGCGGACGCATCCTGGTCGCAGACGACGAGCCGTCGGTGCGCGACTCGGTCGGCTACGCGCTCGCCCAGGACGGCTTCGACGTGACCTCGGCCGCCGACGGCGACGAGGCCGCGGAGATGGTCGCCAACGGCGCCGGCTTCGACCTGCTGATCCTCGACATCATGATGCCGGGCCAGAGCGGGCTCGACATCTGCCGCGAGGTGCGCTCGCGCAGCGCCGTGCCGATCATCCTCTTGACCGCCAAGGACGCCGAGGTCGACAAGGTGGTGGGGCTCGAGGTCGGCGCCGACGACTACGTGACCAAGCCCTTCTCGGTGCGCGAGCTGCTCGGCCGCGTGCGCGCCCAGCTGCGCCGCCGCGAGCTCGACCGCGCGCCGCTCTCGCAGGCGGTCAAGGTCGAGGCCGGGGCGGTCGCGATCGACCTCGTCCGCCCCGTCGCCACCGTCCGCGGCGAGCCGGTCAACCTGACCCGCTCGGAGTTCCAGCTGCTGCGCCTGCTCGTCGGCCGCGCCGGCGAGGTCTTCCCCCGCCGCCAGATCATGGAGGAGCTCTGGCAGACCGAGTTCGACGGCGACGAGCGCGCCTGCGACGTGCACATCTCCAACCTGCGCCAGAAGGTCGAGCGCGACCCCCAGGATCCCGAGCTGATCGTCACCGTGCGCGGCATCGGCTACAAGTTCGATCCCTCCTAAGTACACGGCCGTACCCTGAATCTCTCCGCTCTCCAGGGCGGTTTGCGGCTGCCCCTTGACTTTTGTGTCCGCAACTGTCTATCTTTTCGGTTGTTCCATGTACGGAACAGTTCAGCCCGTTAGGACGGGCAGGGAGCACCACAGGGAAACCGAGCCACCAGGGGTCGCAAGGGAAGCGGCCGGCAGAGGGGCTCAAGGGACAAGGAGAGAGCTACGTGAGAAGCCACGCGAAGGCATCGTCCGCGGGATCGACCAAGCGTCTGGGCAAGAAGAGCCGCCCAGCGCTGCT
>DASTVL010000264.1:0-40407 GCA_035759115.1 Solirubrobacterales bacterium
GCGGCTCGCGCCCGAGACCCCGGCCTACGACGTGCAGCAGGCCTGCGGCACCGGGCTGGAGACGACGATCCTGGTCGCCAACAAGATCGCCCTCGGCCAGATCGACGTCGGCGTCGCCTGCGGCGTCGACACCACCTCCGACGCGCCGATCGGCGTCAACGAGGACCTGCGCGAGGTGATGCTCGACGCCAACCGCGAGAAGTCGACCGCCGGCCGCCTGAAGCTGCTGGCGCGGCTGCGCCCCGGCCACGTCGTGCCCTCGATCCCGCGCAACGAGGAGCCGCGCACCGGCCTCTCGATGGGCGAGCACTGCGCGATCATGGCCTCCGAGTGGGGCATCGGCCGCGACGAGCAGGACGAGCTCGCCGTCGCCAGCCACCACAACCTCGCCGCCGCCTACGAGCGCGGCTTCATGGACGACCTCGTCAACCCCTACGTCGGCCTCGAGCGCGACCAGAACCTGCGCCCCGACTCCTCGCCCGAGAAGCTGGCCAAGCTCGGCCCGGTGTTCGGCGGCGAGGACGGGACGATGACCGCCGCCAACTCGACCCCGCTCTCCGACGGCGCCTCGGCCGTGCTGCTGGCCGACGAGGAGTGGGCCAAAGAGCGCGGGCTACCGATCCTCGCCTACTTCGCCGACGGCCAGACCGCGGCGATCGACCACGTGCACAAGCGCGAGGGTCTGCTGATGGCCCCCGCCTACGCGATGCCGCGGATGCTCGACCGCAACGGCCTCGCCCTGCAGGACTTCGACCTCTATGAGATCCACGAGGCCTTCGCCGCCCAGGTGCTCTGCACCCTGCGCGCCTGGGAGGACGAGCGCTTCTGCCGCGACCGGCTCGGCCGCGAGCAGCCGCTCGGCGCGATCGACCGCGAGAAGCTCAACGTCAACGGCGGCTCGCTCGCCGCCGGCCACCCGTTCGCCGCGACCGGCGGGCGGATCGTCGCCTCGCTGGCCAAGCAGCTGCACGAGCGCGGCTCGGGGCGCGGCGCGATCAGCATCTGCGCCGCCGCCGGCCAGGGCGTCGTCGCGATCCTCGAAGCCCCAGGAAAGGACGGACAGTGAGCGACCTCTACACGCAGATCGTCAACTCGCCGCCCGGCCGGCTGATCGCCCCCCGCGTCGGCCTGCCCCGCCCGACCGAGCTCAAGCGGCACGAGGCCGGCGCCGAGGAGGCGCCCGCCTCGGTGCTCGCCGGCGCCGCCCCGGGCGGCCGCCTGGAGAAGCAGCTGGAGCGAGTGCTGGGCGATCTCGGCGCGCCGAGGCCGGAGCGCTCCGACAGCCCGGTCGGCGCGCTGGTCTTCGACGCGAGCGGGATCTCCGCCTCGACCGAGCTGGTCGAGCTGCAGCGCTTCTTCCACCCGAACGTGAGGCGGGTCGAGCGCTCCGGCCGCATCGTCGTGCTGGGCACGCCGCCGGCCGGGCTGCCGGCGCGGGCGGCGACCGCGCAGCGGGCGCTGGAGGGCTTCACCCGCTCGCTCGCCAAGGAGGCCGGCCGCGGCATCGCCGTGCAGCTCGTCTACGTCGCAGAGGGCGCCGAGGGCGAGATCGACTCGACCCTGCGCTTCCTGCTCTCGCCCCGCTCGGCCTACGTCTCCGGCCAGGTGATCCGCGTCGGCGCCGCCGTCGCGGAGGCGCCGGCGGTCGAATGGAAGCAGCCGCTCGACGGCGTGCGGGCGCTGGTCACCGGCGCCTCGCGCGGGATCGGCGAGGCGATCGCGACGACCCTGCATCGCGACGGCGCCGAGCTCGTCCTGCTCGACGTGCCCGCCCTCGGCGCCGACCTGCAGAACGTCGCCGAGCGGCTGGAGGCGGAGACGATCGAGCTCGACATCACCGACGCCGACGCGCCGGCGGCGATCGCCGAGCGGCTTTCCGCCGGCGTCGACGTCGTCGTCCACAACGCCGGCGTCACCCGCGACCGCACGATCGCGAAGATGCCCGAGGATCGCTGGAGCTCGCTGATCGAGATCAACCTCTCGAGCGAGGAGCGGATCAACGACGAGCTGCTGCACCGCGACCTGCTGCGCCGCAACGGCCGCATCGTCTGCGTCTCCTCGATGAGCGGCATCGCCGGCAACTCCGGCCAGACCAACTACGCGACCTCGAAGGCGGGCGTGATCGGCATGGTCGAGGCGCTCGCGCCCGAGCTGGCCGAGCGCGGCGCGACGATCAACGCCGTCGCCCCCGGCTTCATCGAGACCCAGATGACCGACGCGATGCCGATCGCGATCCGCGAAGCCGGCCGCCGCATGAACAGCATGTCGCAGGGCGGCCTGCCGGTCGACGTCGCCGAGACGATCGCCTGGCTCGCCGGCCCGGCCTCGGCCGGGGTCAACGGCAACGTCGTCCGCGTCTGCGGCCAGAGCCTGCTGGGGGCTTGACGGTGGCCACCCGCACCCTTGACAGCTCCCCGTCCATCCTGCCGCTCTACGCCCGCGCCGCGGCGCCGCTGATCCCCGGCGCCTCGCGCCTGCCCTTCGTGCCCGGCGGCGGCGGCGAGATCCCCGAGGACGAGCTGGTGCTGGAGGGTGTGCGCAGCGACCCCGACGCGGTCGCCGCCTACGCGCGCGTCTGCGGCTTCTCCCTGCGCGACCACCTGCCCCCCACCTACCCGCACGTGCTCGCCTTCCCCCTGCACATGGCGATCATGGCCGGCGGCGACTTCCCCTTCGGCGCGGTCGGCCTCGTCCACGTCGAGAACCGGATCGAACAGCAGCGCCGGATCGGCCTCGGCGAGGAGCTGACGCTCGTCGTCCGCCCCACCCCCCTGCAACCCCACCGCAGCGGCCGGACCTTCAGCCTCGTGACCGAGGCAAGCGCCGGCGACGAGCTCGTCTGGCGCTCCGAGAGCACGATGCTGCGCCGCGGACCCACGCCGGATGAGTTCGCCGTCAGTGGCGCTGAGCCCGACAAAAGCCGAACGCAGGGCGATGGAGAGGGCGGCGGCGACGGAAGCGACGAGGGCGCCGGGCTGACGGCGAGCGCCGAGTGGCGCGTCGGGGGCGACCTGGGGCGGCGCTATGCCTCGGTCTCGGGGGACCGCAACCCGATCCACATGCACTCGCTGACCGCGAAGCCGCTCGGCTTCCCGAGCGCGATCGCGCACGGGATGTGGACCAAGGCGCGCTGCCTGGCGGCGCTGGAGAGCCGCCTGCCCGACGCCTTCACGGTCGCGGTCGGCTTCCGCAAGCCGATCCGGCTGCCCGGCCGGGTCGAGTTCCTCAGCGACTCCGGCAGCGAGGACATCCGCTTCGCCGTACGCGACGCAAAGCAGCAGATACCCCACCTCGACGGGAGGACCAGCAAGTGAACGGAAACGGCAACGGCAGCGTGGCCGAGCGCAGCATGGGCGTCGGCCTGCGAGCGTTGAACTGGCTCGCGGGCTCCGATCTGCTCGATCGGATCCGCGTCCGCAAGCAGGTCGAGCGCGCGCTCTTCCAGGGCACCAAGGGCGGCTTCCGCACGGCGACGGCCGCCGGGCGCACCTTCAAGGCCGCGCAGAAGCTGGGCAAACCGGCGCGCCAGGCCGCGGGCAAGCCGCGCGCCCTCTTCGACGTCACCCCCGACGACGAGCAGCAGATGTTCCAGGAGGCTGTGCGCGACTTCGCCGCGGCCAAGGTCCGCCCCGCCGCGCAGGAGGCCGACGCCGAGCGCAAGATCGCGCCGGAGCTGCTGACCCAGGCGAACGAGCTCGGCGTCAACATGCTCGGCATTCCCGAGGAGCTCGGCGGCGTCATGCACGAGCAGGCGGCGACCACCACCGCCCTGGTCGGCGAGGCGCTCGCCCACGGCGACATGGGGATCGCCTACGCGGTGCTCGCCCCCGGGGCGGTCGCGACCGCGATCGGCCACTGGGGAACGGCCGAGCAGGAGGCGACCTACCTGCCCGCCTTCAGCGGCGAGGACCTGCCCGCCGCGGCCCTGGCGCTGCTCGAGCCGCGGCCGCTCTTCGACCCGCTGAAACCGGAGACGGCTGCGCGCCGCGACGGCGAGGACTGGGTGCTGAGCGGGGCCAAGTCGCTCGTCGCCCGCGCCACCGAGTGCGAGCTGTTCGTCGTCGCCGCCGACGCGGAGGGCATCGGCCCGGCGCTGTTCGTGATCGAGTCCGGCCAGGACGGCCTCTCGGTCCAGGACGAGCCGGCGATGGGGCTGCGTCCCGCCGCCACCGGCCGCCTGCTGCTCGACGACGTGCGGCTGCCCGGCGCGGCGCTGCTCGGCGAGGGCAGGCGCGAGGACTACGTCGAGTGCGTGCAGCGCGCCCGCATCGCCTGGTCGGCGCTGGCGACCGGCGCAGCGCAGGCGGTGCTCGACTACGTCATCCCCTACGTCAACGAACGCACCGCCTTCGGCGAACCGGTCTCCAACCGCCAGGGGGTCGCCTTCGGCGTCTCCGACATCGGCATCGAGTCGAGTGGAATGCGGCTCGCGACCTACCGAGCCGCCAGCCGCGCCGATCAGGGCCAGGAGTTCGGCCGCGAGGCCGCCCTGGCGCGCAAGCTCGCCGCCGCCAAGGGGATGGAGATCGGCTCTGAAGGAGTGCAGCTGCTCGGCGGCCACGGCTTCGTCAAGGAGCACCCGGTCGAGCGCTGGTACAGGGACCTACGTGCGGCGGGCGTCATGGAGGGCGCCCTGCTCGTCTAGGCCCGGCCTGGCGAGAGAAAGGCAAGACGATGATCAATCTCGAGATACCGAAGAAGTTCAAGCCGCTGGCAAGCCAGGCCAACCAGGTCGCGAACGAGGTCTTCCGGCCGATCTCGCGCAAGTACGACGAGGCCGAGCACGCCTACCCGAAAGAGCTCGACATGCTCGCCTCGCTGATCGACGGGATGAACGAGGGCTCGGACATGGGCGGCGCCGGCGCCGCCGGCGTGCGCCGCGAGGCGAGCGAGGACGGCGACGCCAACCGCAACGGCTCCAACCTCTCGACCGTGCTCGGCATCATCGAGCTCTGCTGGGGCGACGTCGGCCTGCTGCTCTCGATGCCGCGCCAGGGCCTCGGCAACTCGGCGATCGCCTCGGTGGCGACCGAGGAGCAGCTCGAACGCTACGGCGGCAAGTGGGCGGCGATGGCGATCACCGAGCCCGAGGCGGGCTCGGACTCGGCCGCGATCCGCACCACGGCCGAGCTCGACGGCGAGGAGTACGTGCTCAACGGCGAGAAGATCTTCGTCACCTCCGGCGACCGCGCCGACCTGATCGTCGTCTGGGCCTCGCTCGATCCGTCCAAGGGCCGGGCGGCGATCAAGTCGTTCATCGTCGAGCGCGACAACCCGGGCCTGAAGCTCGACCGGCTCGAGCACAAGCTCGGGATCCGCGCCTCTGACACGGCCAACTTCACCCTCCAGGACTGCCGGGTGCCGAAAGACGCGCTGCTCGGCGACCCCGAGGTCAAGGAGAAGGGCTTCGCCGGGGTGATGGAAACGTTCGACAACACGCGGCCGCTGGTCGCCGCGATGGCGGTCGGCGTCGCCCGCGCGGCGCTGGAGCGCGCTCGCGAGTGCCTGAGCGAAGCCGGCGTCGAGTTCGACTACGCCGTGCCGGCTCTGTCCCAGCCGGCCGCGGTCTCGCGCTACCTGGAGATGGAGGCCGACTTCGAGGCCGCCCGCCTGCTCACCCTGCACGCCGCCTGGATGGCCGACAACAGCAAGCCCAACTCGCTGCAGGCATCGATGGCGAAGGCGAAGGCGGGGCGCACCTGCGTCGACGTCACGCTCGGCTGCGTCGAGCTCTGCGGCGCGGTCGGCTACGGCGAGGACGAGCTGCTCGAGAAGTGGGCGCGCGACTCGAAGATCCTCGACATCTTCGAGGGCACCCAGCAGATCCAGCTGCTGATCGTCGCCCGCCAGCTGCTCGGCAAGAGCTCCTCGGAACTGCGTTAGGCGGCTACTGCCCGGGCGGCGACGGCGAGGGTTTCCTCGCGCAGCTTCTCGGGCAGCGAGACCATCGCCCGCAGCCGGGCCAGGGCGGTGCGGTCGCCCTCGATCTCGACCCCGGCCTCGCCCGCCTCACCGGCGACCAGAGCGACCAGGATCGCGGCGGGCTCGCCGCTGAGGACCAGATCGGGGTCCTCGGCGGCGCCGCGGGAGGCGACGACCCAGCCGTCGGCGATGCGCAGCGTGTAGGCCAGCTCGTCGCTGCGCAGACCGATCGTCATGCGCGCATCGGCCGGCGGCCGGACGAGCACGCGGACAGCATTTGCGAGTGAGGTGGCGGGCAGGTCGGCGACGTCCTCGGCGCGCGCGAAGTGCATGCCCCAGCGGCCCAGCTCGAGCATCGTCGGCTCGAGGTCCCAGCCGACCTCGGTCAGCTCGTAGGCGGAGCCGGCGGCGGGCGGGTCGAGCGGGCGGCGGCGGACGATGCCGTGCTGCTCGAGGTCGCGCAGGCGCTTGGTCAAAACGTCGGTCGGGGCGCCGCCGACGTTGACGACGAGGTCGGAGAAGCGCTGCGGCCCGAGCGAGAGCTCGCGCACGATCAGCAGCGACCAGCGCTCGCCGATCCGGTCGAGCGCCCCGGCGAGGCTGCACGACTGGTCGTATTCACGTCTCCCCATCGATCCGATGGTAGCGATCGTAGCAAGCTTAATTTGGTTTTCAAAGTGAGAGCTTTGAAACCTGGTACGGTCCCCGCCGGTGAACCGCGCCGCCGACCTCACCTGGAAGCACCCCAAGCTCGTCCTCGCCCTCGTCGCCGCCTTCGTCCTGATCGCCGGCGCGATCGGCAAAGACGTCGAGAGCCACCTGCAGGCGGCCGGCTTCACCGACAGCGCCTCCGAGAGCGAGCGCGCCGGGACGCTGCTGCGCGACGGGCTCGGCTACTTCCCGAACCCGGCGATCGTCTTCGTCGTCCGCAACCCCGGCGGCGGCAAGCTCGACACGAGCAGCCCCGCGGTGCGCCGCGAGGTCGGCCGGCTGAGCCGCGAGCTGGGCCAGGTCCAGTACGTCGGCCGGGTCGTCAACCCGCTGCGCGACCGCCGCGCCGGCGTCAAGCTCGTCGCCCGCGACGGCGAATCGGTCGCGATCGCCGCCTACCTCTCGACCACCGACCTCGAGGACGCCGGCGGCTATGCCGCCGAAGGCGGCGCCAGGGTTGCGGCGACCAGCTCGCTCGACGTCGGCATGGGCGGCTTCGCCCCCGGCTTCAACGAGACCAACGACCAGACCCGCGAGGACCTGACCAAGGCCGAGCTGATCGCCTTCCCGATCCTCGCCCTGCTGCTGCTCTTCGTCTTCCGCGGCGTGGTCGCCGCCGCGATCCCCCTGCTGCTGGGCGTGATCTCGATCATCGGCACGCTGCTCGTGCTGCGCGTGATGTCGGGCTTCGTCGACACCTCGCTGTTCGCGCTCAACATCGCCACCGGGCTCAGCCTCGGCCTGGCGGTCGACTACGCCCTGCTGATGGTCTCGCGCTACCGCGAGGAGATCGGGGCCGGCGGTGCGTCGCGGGAGGCGCACCGCCGCACCGTTCTCACCGCCGGTCGCACCGCGGTGTTCTCGGGCCTGACGGTCGCCGCGGCGATGGCCGCGCTGATCGTGATGCCGCAGCGCTTCCTCTACTCGATGGCGGTCGCCGGCGCCTCGGTGGCGGTGCTCTCCGCGCTGATGGCGATCCTCGTCGTGCCCTCGCTACTGGCCCTGCTCGGGCCGCGCATCGACGCCCTCTCGATCCGCCGCGGGCCGGCGGTGTCCGACACCTCCGACGGGTGGTACCGCCTCGCCCGCGGCGTCATGCGCCGCCCGGTCGCCGTCGCGCTCGCCAGCACGGCGCTGCTGCTCGCCGCCTCCGCGCCGCTGCTGTGGACGACCCTGACCGGCCCCAGCGCCGAGGCCGTGCCGCCCGACCAGCCCTCGGCCAAGGCCTACGACTACCTCGAAGCGCACTACCCGCGCGACGTCACCGAGGCGGTCACGGTGACCGTCGACGGCCCGGCCGGACCCGCGCAGCTGGCCGGCTTCCGGCGCCAGATCGAGGCGGTCGAGGGCGTTACCGGCGGCGCCCCGTTCGCCCCCGCCGGCGACGGCGTCGCCTTCGCCAACTTCGCCCTCTCGGGAGCGGCGCTCGACCCCGATACCCAGGACGTCGTGCACCGGATCCGCGACCTCGACCCGCCCGGCGCCTCGGCGCTGCTCGTCTCCGGCAACACCGCCGGCTTCATCGACCAGAAGCAGAGCCTGATCGACCACGCGCCGCTGGTCGTCGCGATCGTCGTCCTCACCACCCTGGTCATCCTCTTCCTGCTCACCGGCTCGGTCCTGCTGCCGGTCAAGACCCTGGTGATGAACTCGCTCACGCTCGGCGCGACGCTGGGCATCCTCGTGCTCGCCTTCCAGGCGGGCTGGCTCGACTGGCCGCTCGCCTACACCGGACCGGCGGCGATCGAGGTGACCAGCCTGGTCTTCCTCTTCGCCGTGATCTTCGGCCTCGCGACCGATTACGCGGTGCTGGTGATGGCGCGGATCAAAGAGCGCTACGACCTCGGCGACAGCAACGAGGAGGCGGTGGCGACCGGGATCGGCCGTACCGGCCGCGTGATCACCGCCGCGGCGCTGGCGATCGCGATCGTCTTCCTCGCCTTCAGCGTCAGCAGCGTCTTCTTCGTCAAACAGATCGCGATCGGGATGGCCTTCGGCGTGATGCTCGACGCGACCGTCGTCCGCGCCCTGCTCGTGCCCTCGCTGATGCGCCTCTTCGGCGAGTGGAACTGGTGGGCGCCGAAGCCCCTGCGCCGGATCCAGCGCCGCTGGGGCTTCTCCGAGGCCGAGCCGCCGAGCCCCGAGCCGGCCGCCGAGACGACCTGACCTCCTCGGGCTGCGGCAGACTGCCGCGCGTGAACTTCATCGAGGACGTGATGGAGCGTTCGCCGGCCTCGCGGTTGGGGATCGTCGCGATCGACGCCGAGGGCAACCGGCGCGACTGGCACTTCGGCGAGCTGATCGCGCGCTCGGCCGGGCTCTCCGGCGCCTTCGCCGCGCGCGGCGTGAGGCGCGGCGACGTGGTGATGACCCTGCTCGGCAACCGGATCGAGTGGGCGCTGACCCTGCTCGCCTGCTGGCGCATGGGCGCGGTCGCCCTGCCCTGCACGCCGCAACTGCGCCGCCACGACCTCGAGCTGCGCGCGAGCGCCGCGGCGCCGGCGCTCTGCGTCGCCGAGGAGGAGCTGCTCGGCGAGTTGCCCGGCGGGGCGCCGGCGATGAGCCTCGACGAGGTCGCCGCGACCCTCGACGAGGACCGCCCGCAGAAGACGCCGGCGGCGATCGAGCCGATGAACGCCGAGGACCCGGCGCTGATCGTCTTCACCTCGGGCACGACCGGCGAGCCGCGCGGCGTCGTCCACGCCTACCGCTACCTGGCCGGGCAGCACGCCCAGGCCGAGCACTGGCTCGCCTCGCGCCCCGGCGAGCTGGTCTGGTGCACGACCGCGCCGGGCTGGTCGAAGTCGGCCCGCAACGTCTTCCTCGCCCCCTGGCTGACCGGCGCCGCGGCCGTGATCCACGCCGGCCGCTTCGACCCCGCCGAGCGGCTCGACATGGTCGAGGCGCTCGGCGTCAACGTGCTCTGCCAGGCGCCGACCGAGTACCGCATGCTGGCCAAGCGCACGGCGCTGCGGCCGCTGCCGGCGCTGCGCCGCATGGTCTCGGCGGGCGAGGCGCTGGAGGCGGAGACGATCGCCGCCTTCGAGCAGGCGACCGGCCTGCAGCCCGCCGACGGCTACGGCCAGACCGAGACCGGACACATCAGCGGCAACCTCGAAGGCGAACCGGTGCGGCCCGGCTCGATGGGTAGGCCGCTGCCCGGGGTCGACGTGCGCGTGGTCGAGGGCGAGCTGCAGCTGCGAGCCTCCTCCTCCCCCACCTTCTTCTCGCGCTACCTCGACGGCGAGCGCTTCGAGGGCGAGTGGTGGCCGACCGGCGACCTCGTCCGCGAGGAGGAGGACGGCCACCTCTTCTTCGAGGGCCGCGGCGACGACGTGATCGTCTCCTCCGGCTATCGGATCGGCCCGGTCGAGGTCGAGTCGGCGCTGCTCGCCCACCCGGCCGTCGCCGAGGCCGCTGCCGTCGCCGCGCCCGACCCCGAGCGCGGCGCCGTCGTGCGCGCGATCGTCGTGCCGCGCGAGCGCGAGCCGAGCGAGCAGCTGGCGCGAGAGCTGCAGGAGCACTGCAAGCGCGAGACCGCCCCCTACAAGTTCCCCCGCATCGTCGAGTTCGCCGCGGAGCTGCCGAAGACCGCCAGCGGCAAGATCCGCCGCGCTGCGCTGCGCGACTGATTATCGGGTAGCGCCGCGTGGGCCGATCGGCCCACATCGAGGCCGCCCGCCTGTCCAACTCCCTGGCCAGATGGTCTAATCGGTTGCGTCCAATTCGGCCGTCGGGCTTGTCGGCCCCTGAACAAGGAGATTTCGCGTGAGAAGAAGCATCCTGCTCGCAATCGTCGCCGCCCTGGCGCTGGCGGTCGGGCTCAGCTCAGTGGCCCTCGCCGGTCAAGGCAGCGCCACGACGTCGGCCAAGAAGGCAGGCAAGAAGGGCAAGAAGAGGGGCTGCAAGGCGAAGGGCAAAGGCAAGGCGAAGGGCAGGAACAAGGGCAAGGCCCGCGCCAGCGCCAAGAAGAAGGGCAAGGGCAAGTCGCGCGGCTGCAAGGCCAAGGGCGGATCACTGCTCGCTCCGGGCACCTACGAGGGGCAGGACGGCATCGGGCTCAAAGTGACGGCCGGCGGCAAGCAGGCGGCGCTGAGCTACGCGCCTCCCTTCGGCAGCAAGGTCCGGGTCCAGACGTGCATTCCGATCCCGCTCGAACTCCCAGAGGAAGCGGCGACCTCGACCGCCATGTCGTTCAAGGCCGGCGGCAAGACGCAAAGCGCATTCGGCGGCTACGGCGAGATCAGGTGGACGATCGAGGTGACGTCCGGCCTCCGCTACACGCTCAGGCTCGACAGCAGCCACGCCCTCCCCGAACAGGACCCCTGCAACGCACCGGGGGCGGTCTTCCGCGGAACGCTGAAGAAAACGGGCTGAGCCAAGCCCGTCCCAGGCCCGGGCGGCAACCGCCGCCCGGGTCGGCTCAGGCGGCGAAGGCCTCGTCGAGGCCGACCGGCCGGCCCAGGTGGTAGCCCTGGGCCATGTCGACGCCGTACTCGCGCAGCAGCTCGATCGTGCGGTCGTCCTGGACGTACTCGGCGATCGTCGTCTTGCCCAGCCCGCGGGCGATCTGCACGATCGCCTTGACGGTGAGCTGATCGGCGTCGCTGCGCGGCATGTCGCGCACGAATGCGCCGTCGATCTTGATCATGTCGAAGGGGATCGTCTTCAGGTAGTGGAAGGGGCTGAAGCCGGCGCCGTAGTCGTCGATCGCGACCTGGCAGCCGAAGTCGGTCAGCCGGTCGGCGAAGCCCGAGGCGGCCTCGTAGTCGTAGACGTTGGCGGTCTCGGTGATCTCGAAGGTGCAGCGCGAGGGATCGGCGCCGCCTTCGTCGAGGCGCCGCTCGATGAATTCGAGCACCGAGACGTCGGTCAGCGAGGCGCCCGAGAGGTTGACGTGCAGCGAGAGTGGCTTGCCCTCACGCTCCCGCTCGGCGAGCAGCTCGAGCGCCCGGCCGACGACCCAGCGGTCGAGCTCCTGGACCATGCCGGAGCGCTCCGCGGCCTCGATGAAGTCGGCGGCGGGCAAGAGCTCGCCCGCTTCGCTTGTCATCCGCAGCAGCAGCTCGTAGCGCTCGATCGCGCCGTCAGCCGCGAGGCTGTGGATCGGCTGCGTGTGCAGGCTGAGGCGGTCGTCGGTGAGCGCATCGCGGATCCGCGAAGCGGTGGTCTGGCGGCGCTTGAGCCCGCGCTGGGGCTCGCTCGGATCGCGGAAGAGGGCGATCTGGTTGCGGCCGCCCTCCTTCGCCCGGTACATCGCCTGGTCGGCGGCCGCGAGCACGGCCTCCGCGCCGCCTTTGCCGCCGCCGAACATCGTGATCCCGACGCTGATCGTGATCCCCTCCATCTGCGGCGTCGGGCGGGCGCTCTCGGCGACCTGTGCGCGCAGGTCTTCGCCCAGCTGCAGCGCGCCCTCGGTGTCGGTCTGCTGCATCAGCACGGCGAACTCGTCGCCGGAGAGGCGGGCGACGATGTCGGTGCCGCGCACCCGCTCGCGCATCACATCGGCGACCTGGCGGATCAGGTTGTCGCCGGCGTGGTGCCCGAGCGTGTCGTTGACCGCCTTGAGGCCGTCGATGTCGACGATCATCACCGCCCCCTGGCCGCCGTAGCGGGCGCTGAAGGAGACGTTCTGGTCGAGCTCGGCACGGAAGCGACGGCGGTCGAGCAGCCCGGTCAGCGAATCGTGGTCGGCGAGATAGCGCAGCTCGGTCTCGGTCCGTTCCGCCCGGTCCAGCGCGGCGACGACGACCGCCCGGTCGTTGTCCTCGAGCTTCGAGAGCACCGCTTCGATCGCGGGCTCGCTCTGTTCGGGGGGTCGCTCATCAGCCACTTAAGGAATGTAGAAGTATCGAAGCGCGGTTTTGCGTGCGGTATGCCCGCAAACCCAGACTGGGTCCTAGTTTCGTCTATCCCTACCACCCAATAGTTGGCCTGCCCGGTGCGGGGGTAGTGTGGAGCCATGGCCAACCGCTTGGCGCAGGAGACCAGCCCGTACCTCCTCCAACACCGCGACAACCCGGTCGACTGGTACCCGTGGGGCATGGAGGCGCAGCAGCGGGCGCGCGAGCTCGACCGCCCGATCCTGCTCTCGGTCGGCTACTCGGCCTGCCACTGGTGCCACGTGATGGAGCGCGAGTCCTTCGAGGACGCCGCAACCGCGGCCTACATGAACGAGCACTTCGTCAACGTCAAGGTCGACCGCGAGGAGCGGCCTGACGTCGACGCCCTCTACATGGAGGCGGTGCAGGCGATCAGCGGCCAGGGCGGCTGGCCGATGACGGTCTTCTGCGACCCCGACGGCGTGCCGTTCTACGGCGGCACCTACTTCCCGCCCGACGAGAGCCGCGGCATGCCGAGCTTCCGGATGGTGATGGAAGCGGTGCTCGACGCCTTCGAGAACCGCCGCGACGAGCTGCGCGAGCGGGCGCCGGAGACGCGCCGGCGCCTGGGCGCGATCGGCGCGATCGAGCCCGCCGGCGAGGGACCGGATCGCGAGCTGCTCGACGGCGTCGTCGCGGCGCTGGTCGAAAACGCCGACATGCAGCGCGGCGGCTTCGGCGGCGCCCCCAAGTTCCCGCCCGCCTCGGCGCTGGAGCTGCTGCTCGCCCGGGGCGTCTCCGAGCCGGTCGAGCGCACGCTCGACGCGATGATGGCCGGCGGCATCCACGACCAGATCGGCGGCGGCTTCGCCCGCTACTCGGTCGACGCCGCCTGGCTCGTCCCCCACTTCGAGAAGATGCTCTACGACAACGCGCAGCTGGCGCGCGCCTACCTGCACGGCTGGCAGGCGCTCGGCCACGAGCGCTACCGACAGGCCTGCGAGCGCACGCTCGACTGGGCGCTGGCGGAGATGCGCGGGCCCGAGGGCGGCTTCTACTCCGCCCTCGACGCCGACTCCGAGGGCGAGGAGGGCCGCTTCTACGTCTGGACGCCGGGGCAGATCGAGGCCGTGTTGGGCGATCGCGCCACGGAGATCCAGCGGTTCTACGGCGTCACCGCGGCGGGCAACTTCGAGGGCGCCAACATCCTCCACCTCGCCGGCGGCGCCGGCGGGGAGGAGCCCGCCGGCCTCGCCGAGGCGCGGCGGGCACTGTACGAGGCGCGCGCCGGGCGGCCGTGGCCGGGGCTCGACGACAAGCGCCTGACCTCCTGGAACGCGCTGATGCTCGCCGCCCTGGCCGAGGCCGGCGCGGCGCTCGGCCGCCCCGACTACCTCGACGCCGCCCGCGCCTGCGCCGAGTTCGTGCTGCACGACCTGCGCGACCCCGAGGGACGGCTGCTGCGCACCTACAAGGACGGCGAGGCCCGGCTCAACGCTTACCTGGAGGACCACGCCTTCCTGCTCGAGGCGCTGCTGACGCTCTACGAAGCCGGCTTCGAGCGGCGCTGGTTCGACGAGGCGCGGGCGCTCGCGGAGACGACGATCGCCCGCTTCGGCGACAGCGAGCGCGGCGGCTTCTACTCGACCTCCGACGACCACGAGCAGCTGATCGCGCGACGCAAGGAGATCGGCGACCACCCGATCCCCTCCGGCAACTCGGCCGCCGCGCTGGGCCTGCTGCGGCTGGAGGCGCTGACGGGGGAGCGCCGCTACGGCGAGTGGGCCGACGGCGTGCTGCGGCTGTTCGCCAAGGCCGCCCCGCGCCAGCCCAATGCCTTCGCCCACCTGCTGCGGGCGCTCGACTTCCGCCTGGCGACGACGAAGGAGGTCGCCCTGATCGGCGCGGAGACGAGCGAGCTGGCCGCGGCCGTCCGCGCCGGCCACCGCCCGCACCTCGTCCTCGCCGGCGGCCCGCCGGGCAGCGACTCCCCTCCCCTGCTCGCCGACCGCCCCGAGGTCGACGGCAAGCCGGCCGCCTACGTCTGCGAGGGCTTCGCCTGCAAGGCGCCTGTGACCGATTCGGCACAACTCGCGGCGCTGCTCTGAGTAGGATGCCGCGCGTGCGCGGCTCGCTCTTCACCCTCGCCTCAGGCTCAAAGGCCAAGTGGGCGGTCTTCGCCGTCTGGTTCCTGGCGATCTTCGTCGCCGTCGGGCCGGCCGAGCTGCCGACCAAGTTCGAAGAGGCAGAAAACAACGAGTCCTCCTCCTACCTGCCCGGCGACGCCGAATCGACCGCGGCGTTGGAAGCGACCGAAACGCTGCAGGGCGGCGAACTGGCGCCCGCGGTGGTCATCTACCGCCGCGACTCGGGCCTGACCGCCGCCGACAAGCGCTACATCGGCGCCAGCATGGCCGAACTGGACGAAGCGGGCGAAGAGTTCCCCGGCATCGTCGAGACCGAAAACGGGGCGTTCAGCGGGCCGGTGCTCTCCAAGGACGGCAAGGCGGCGATCGTGACCGCGAGCATCGACGCCGAGGGCGAGGGCGAACGGATCCTCGACCCGGTCGAGGCCTGGCGCGAAGTGCTCGACGACCCGCCCCCGGGGCTGCAGGCGAAGGTGACCGGCGGCGCCGGCTTCTCCGCCGACGCGATCGAAGTCTTCGAAAACATCAACGGCACGCTGGTGCTGGCCGCGCTCAGCCTCGTGATCTTCCTGCTGATCGTGATCTACCGCTCGCCGATGTTCTTCTTCATCCCGCTGATCGCGGTGATCTTCGCCGAGATGCTCTCGCGCTCGATCGGGTACGGGGTCTCCGAGCTCGGGGTGACGATCAACGGCCAGTCGAGCTCGATCATGTCGGTGCTCGTGCTCGGCGCCGGGACCGACTATGCGCTGCTGCTCGTGGCCCGCTACCGCGAGGAGCTGCACAACACCGAGGACAAGCACGCCGCGATGCGCACGGCGCTGGCCTCGGCCGGTCCGGCGATCTTCGCCTCCGCGGCGACCGTGATCGCGGCACTGCTCTGCCTCACGCTGGCCAAGGTCAACGGCACCGCCGGCCTCGGGCCGATCGCCGCGATCGGGATCGCCTGCGCGGCGCTCTCGATGCTGACCCTGCTGCCGGCGCTGCTGACGATCTTCGGCCGCCGCGCCTTCTGGCCCTTCGTCCCGCACACGGAGGGGACCGCGCCTGCCACCGGCGACGTCTCCGAGCGCGCGCACCGGAGCATCGTCGAGGGCGGCGCGCTCGGCGCGATCGTCCGCGTCGTGCTCGCCTCCCTGCTGGTCTTCGTCCTGCTGCCGCTGGTCCTGCTCAACTGGCTCCTGCGCAGGCTCAGCGGCCGCCGCATCCCCTCGCTGATCGTCGGCCCCCTCGACCGCGCCGTCTTCACCCCCTACGAGATCCGCCGCCACCGGCTCGAGCACACCGCCGACGCCACCCACGGCTTCTGGAAACGGGTCGGCGACCGCGTCGCCCGCGGGCCGCAACGGGTCATGCTCGGTTCGATCGCGGTCCTGCTGATCCTCTGCGGCGGCTTCGCCTTCTTCTCCACCGACCTGACCGCCGAAGACAGCTACACGACCGAAGTCGAATCGGTCGAAGGCCAGAAGCTGCTCAGCAAGAGCTTCCCCAACGGGACGACGGCGCTGACCGACATCGTCGTGCCGCAACCCTCCGAAGTGCCCGCCGTGCGCGAATCGGTCGCCGCGGTCGGCGGCGTCGAGGCCGTCTCGGGACCGGTGGAGGAGGGCGCGCCGGGCACGCTGGTACAGGCGACGCTGGGGATCGAACCGTATTCGACCGAGGCCTTCGACCTGGTCGAACCGATCCGCGACGCGACCCACGAAGCCTCGCCCGAAGCGCTGGTCGGCGGCCCGACCGCGATCGAATTCGACGTCCGCGACGCGGCCGGCCGCGACTCGCTGGTGATCCCGCCGATCGTGCTCGTCGTCGTGCTGCTGATCCTGATCGGGCTGCTGCGGGCGCTGATCGCGCCGCTGGTCCTGATCGGCACGGTGATCCTCAGCTTCCTCGCCGCGCTCGGCGTCGGCTACTTCGTCTTCGACGTGATCTTCGGCTTCCCCGGCTCCGACCCCTCGCTGCCGCTCTTCGCCTTCGTCTTCCTCGTCGCGCTCGGGGTCGACTACAACATCTTCCTGATCGCCCGTGCCCGCGAGGAGACGCTCGCCCACGGCTCCCGTCAGGGGATCCTGCGGGCGCTCGCCGTCACCGGCGCGGTCATCACCAGCGCCGGCATCGTCCTCGCCGGCACCTTCTCGGTGCTCGCCTCGCTGCCGCTGGTCTTCCTCACCGAGATCGGCTTCGTAGTCGCCTTCGGCGTCCTCCTCGACACCTTCCTCGTCCGCAGCATCCTCGTCCCCGCCATAGCCCTCACGCTCGGCGACAAGTTCTGGTGGCCCTCGGCGCTGGCGAAGCCCTCAGAGAATCGGTAGGAAGTTCTCGATCTCGTAGGGCGTCACCTGGACGCGGTACTCGTCCCATTCCTGCCGCTTGATCTCGATGAAGCGGCGGAAGGTGTGCTCGCCGAGCGTGCGCAGGACCAGCTCCGAGTCGGCGGCGATGTCGATCGCCTCGCCCAACGTCTCGGGCAGCTGCTCGATCCCGCGCTGCGAGCGCTCCTCGGGCGAGAGGTGGTAGAGGTTCTGCTCCATCGGCTCGGGCAGCTCGTAGCCCTTCTCGATCCCCTCGAGGCCGGCCTGCAGCATGCCCGCGAAGCAGAGGTAGGGGTTGCAGGCGGGGTCGGGGCAGCGCAGCTCGGCCCGCGTCGCCGCCTCCTTGCCGGGGTGGTAGAGCGGCACCCGGATCAGCGCCGAGCGGTTGCGCCGCGACCAGGCGAGGTAGACCGGCGCCTCGAAGCCGGGCACGAGCCGCTTGTAGGAGTTGACCCACTGGGCGAAGAGCGGTGAGATCTCGCGCGCGTGGCGCAGCTGGCCGGCGATGAAGGCCTTCGCCGTGGCCGAGAGGTAGTAGGGGTCGTCGGCGTCGAAGAAGGCGTTCCTGCCGTCTTTGGTCAGCGACTGGTGGACGTGCATGCCGGAGCCGTTCTCGCCGAACAGCGGCTTCGGCATGAAGGTCGCGTGCCAGCCGTATTTCATCGCGTACTCCTTGACCACGATGCGGTAGGTCATGCAGTCGTCCGACATCTGCAGCGCGTCCTTGTAGCGCATGTCGACCTCGTGCTGGGAGGGGCCGACCTCGTGGTGGGTGTACTCGACGTGGATGCCCATCTTCTCCAGCGCCAGCACGGTGTCGCGGCGCACGTCGGAGCCGGCGTCGAGCGTGGTCAGGTCGAAGTAGCCGCCCTCGTCGAGCACCTCCGGCACGCCGCCCTCGGGCTTGGCCGAGCGGAAGTAGAAGAACTCGAGCTCGGGGCCGATGTTGTAGGAGTCGAAGCCGAGCTCCTCGGCCCGTTTCAGCGCTCGCCGCATGATCCAGCGCGGGTCGCCCTCGTAGGGATCGCCGCCGGGCACCCGGACGTCGCAGAACATGCGCGCGACCGCGTTCTCCTCTTCGGGGCGCCAGGGGATCAGGGCGAAGGTCGAGGGATCGGGCATCGCGATCATGTCCGACTCCTCGATCGGGTTGAAGCCGGTGATCGAGGAGCCGTCGAAGCCCATGCCGCCCTCGAGCGCGTCCGCGAGTTCGGAGGAGTTGATCGAGAAGCTCTTCAGCTGGCCGAGCACGTCGGTGAACCAGAGCCGGATGAAGCGGACGTCGCGCTCCTTGACGATCTCGGCAACATCGGCGGCACTCGTCGGCTGGTCTGCCATCTCCGGGTCTCCTTCGGCTGTTTGGGCGCGGTGAGGGGCAAAGATAGGCGAACTGAACCGAGCAGGTGCGAGCCGACGTATTGCGGGTATGTGACGTACGCCGCAGAGCGGTTGCGGGAGCGTCTGATTCGCGCTATAACTTACTTCTCGTAAGTTAATGGCTTAAAGTAAAGTAAAGGCCACATAAAGGCTCTGTGAAGCGGAATCCGGCAGATCGAGCCAAAGGCGGGATGCAAGTGACGGTAAAAACGGCAGTAAGCAGATTCCAGATCCACGACGAGTTGACGGCTCCGGACGAGAGCGCTCCCCTGATCAAGAGCATCCAGGCCGCCGGCGGCGCGGTGACCAAGTTCGTCGGCGTACTCGCCGGCGCTCCCGCCGTCCTGCGCGCCTACACGCGGATGCGCTCGGAGCTGCGCGGCGGCGTCCTCCCCCTCGCCACGCGCGAAAGGATCGCGCTGGCCGTCGCCGAGCACCGCCACGACGAGTACTCGATCGCCCAGCACGCCAAGTCGGCGCGGCGCGCCGGCCTCGGGCTGGATGAGGTCTCGCGGGCGCGCAGCTTCAGTTCGGGCGACGAGAAGGAGGCGGCGCTGCTCGAGTACCTGCAGGCGACGCTCGACCCCGAGGGCGCTCCTCCCCACCACCTGCACGAGGAGGCGCGTGAGATCGGTTGGAGCGACGAGGAGATCCTCGAGGCGGTCGGCCAGCTGGCGCTGAACGAGTTCCAGAGCCTGATCGCCGGCGCGGCTGCTCTACCCAAAGATCAGGCGACGCCGGAAGTCCTCCCCTCGGCTGCCTAGTCGAGAACTACGGTTGCCGTGTACAGCAGCCTCGCGGTGCTGTAGCGGCAGCCGTAGGTCGCGCGGGTGTTGCGGCGTTGCTGCGCCTTGCCCTGGCGGACGTCGGTGGTGTTGGTGCACCTGCCCGGCTCGCGGCTGGCTCGCCAGGCGTTCTTGGCGCTGAGGTCCTGAGCGAACGCCGGGGCCCAGGTCGGGATCGTGAGCCCGACGATGTCGCCCTTGCGCACGCGCAGGTTGGCGCCGAACTTGACCGTCTGGCCGAGGAACGGGGTCAGCACGTGGACCGAGCTCTGGCTGCGCAGGTTGTAGCGCGGCGGCTTGCTGCCGGGGATGCGGCGCAGGATCGCCAGCCGCGCCTCGGGCGGGGTGCCGAAGAAGCCGTTGAAGAAGGAGCGCTGGCGGTTGGTCGGCTGGGCCAGGGTCAGCGTCCAGGCCTTGACCTTGCCGTTGCCGGGCACGCGGAAGGGCAGGCGCGACTGGTTGGTGCTGACCTGGAAGCCGGTGACGCTGCCGACCGCCTGGCAGGGCAGCTCGGGGCAGGAGGGGTCGGGGCTGTTGGCGGTGCTGCCGAGGACGACCGTGGTGCGCGACGTGGTCGCGGCGCCGGCGCCGGCGGCCACGACCACCGCGGCAAGCTGGCAGACGGTGGCCGCTGCGATCAGGAAAGACCTCGACATTGCCCGTGCTCCTCTCATAGAAAAGTCCTGCTAGGACGGGGAATACTAGCCGCCGGCCGGGCTCTCAGCGGGAGCTGCGGCGCTTCGCCCGCAGCTTGCGGGCGAACTTGCGCGAGAGGGCGAAGCCGACGTGGTCGCGGCCGACCCGCTCGAAGCGCAGGATGCGGGCCGCAGCCAGGGTCAGGTCCCAGTCGTTGCCGTGGCTGTAGGGGCCACGGTCGATCACGCGGGTGACGACCTGGCGGCCGCGATAGACGAACTTGACCGGGGTGCCGCAGGGGAGATTGCGGTGGGCGACGCCGAGCAGGCCGGGGCGAAGCTTCTGGCCGCAGGCGGTGCTGCGGCCGTAGAGGCCGGGGCCGTACCAGGTGGCGCCGGCCCAGCGCAGCGGGGTGAAGGCCAGGCCGCTGCCCAGCTGGGCGCCGCTCGACGCGGTCGTCCCGGCGCCGCCGGTCGCAGCCTGGGCGGGGGCGGTCGCGCAGGCGAGCAGCGCGGCAACCGCGAGCAGGGCCACAGACGATCGATATTTCCGCCAGGGGCGGTCGGTTCCAGTCTTCACATTGCTCTTTCGTGCGCTTACGGGGTTAGCTGACGGGCTCGCGCTGAAAGAGCTGCGCTACGCGGCAGATGCCGGCGATTCGCCCCAACTTTTGGGTCCCCCGCTCCCCGCGGTATGTGGCGGAGATTCAGCGGAAGTCAGCGGCAGGTTAGCAAACGCTAAGACAGGAAAACGTGAAGAGGTTGTTGAGAAGGCCCCCTCCCGAGGGAGGGGGCCTTCCGCAGCGGGCCTGTAAGCCGGATCCTGTCGGGAGCGACCATCTATCTCGCCGCGACCGCAGTCGCGACGGGGCCGCCGGAGCGGCCCTGCGGCCTACCTGGACCTCGCCGGGCAGGGTCGACGATCCTGTTTGGCCTTGCACCGGGCGGGGTTTGCCTGGCCGCCGCGTCGCCGCGGCGCCGGTGCGCTCTTACCGCACCATTTCACCTTTGCCTGTACGCAGCTCACGTGTGGCTGCGCCATCGGCCGTATGTTTCTGTGGCACTTTCCCGCGGGTTTCCCCGGGTGGGCGTTACCCACCGCCTCGCCCTGTGGTGTCCGGACTTTCCTCGAAGGGTTTTCTCTCCCCCCGCGGTCGCTCGGCCCGCTTGGGGAATGGTAAACCCCAGCGAGCCGCCTGCAAAGCGGCGCCCGGCTTTACCAGGGACTATGTTGCCCTGATGCCGGTAGCGGTCGTCACTGGAGCTGGAAGCGGGCTGGGGAAGGCGATCGCGCTCGACCTCGCCGGCCGTGGCTATCTGGTCCAGGCCACGGATATCGACGCAGGCGCGGCGGCGTCGACGGCGGCTGAGATCGGCGCCGGCGCCACCTCCTCCGAGCTCGACGTGACCGATCAGGAGGCCTGCCGCGCAACCGCGGCGGCCGCCGCCACGCGCGGCGGCGGGCTCGACCTCTGGGTCAACAACGCCGGCGTGCTCGCGACCGGGCCCTCCTGGCGGCAGAGCGAGGAGACCCGCCGGTCGATGCTCGACGTCAACGCGCTGGGCACGATGAACGGAACGATCGCGGCGCTGGAGCGGATGGTCCCGGCCGGCCGCGGCCACGTGATCAACGTGATCTCGCTGGCCGGCCTCGTCGCGGCGCCGGGCGAGGTCAACTACTCGGCCAGCAAGCACGCGGCGATCGCCTTCACCCTGGGCACGCTCTTCGACCTGCGCCGCGAAGGCGTCTCCGGAGTCGAGCTGTCGGCGCTCTGCCCGGACGGGATCTGGACGCCGATGCTCGCCGACAAGCTCGACGACCCGGAGGCCGCCGGCTCCTTCTCGGGCCGGCTGCTCACCCCGGGCGAGGTCGCGACCGCTGCCGGCGAGCTGGCCGAACGACCGCGACCGCTGCTCGTGCTGCCGCGCTGGCGCGGGCCGATGCTGCGCTTCTTCGACCTCTTCCCCAGGCTGGCGCTGCGCCTGCTGCCGCTGGTGATGCGCGACGCGCGGCGGCGCCAGCGGCGCTACAAGAAGCTGATCGAGTCGGGCAAGTGGCCCTGACCTGACGGCCCCAGGCGCCGCCATGCGGCGTCCTCGGTCGGCCGTCTTCGGGTCACGCACTGAAGTGCGCTCCCCTTGCCAGCCTCCCTGCGTCCTTGCCTGGCGACCCCTGGGTCGCGTCAGGAAACCTTGCGAACTACTCCTATGACCCGGCCGAGGATCGTCACCTCGGCGCTGCGGATCGGCTCCATCGTCTCGTTCTCCGGCTGCAGGCGGACGTGGTCGGGCTCGCGGAAGAAGCGCTTGACCGTCGCCTCCTCGCCGATCATCGCGACGACGATCTCGCCGTCGGCGGCGTCGTCGGCCGGGCGGACGACGACGTAGTCGCCGCCGAAGATGCCGGCCCCGACCATGCTTTCGCCGCGCACGCGGAGCACGTAGTCGCCTTCCTCGCCGCCGATCACGTCGGGAATCTCGATGTACTCCTCGATGTTCTCCTCGGCGAGGATCGGGGCGCCGGCGGCGACGTGGCCGATCAGCGGCAGCCCCCCCTGCTCGGGCAGGATCGTCTTCTTCGCCTTGTCGAAGAGCAGCTCGATCGCCCGCGGTTTCGAGGGATCGCGGCGCAGCAGCCCGATCTTCTCGAGGTTGGCGAGGTGGGCGTGCACGGTCGAGGAGGAATGCAGGCCGACGGCTTTGCCGATCTCGCGCACGGTCGGCGGGTAGCCGGTTTTGTCGGCATAGCGGCGGATGAAGTCGAAGATCTCCTTCTGCCTCTTGGTCAGGTCAAGGTCCACCAAGCGATCCTCCTAAATCGACGATGCAGCGCACACAGACAGTTCGAACATCTGTTCGCAGAGTAACGCCCGACCCGGACGCACGCAAGCCGCAAACCCGCCCGCAGCACCGCTCCCAGCCACGCACAGCCCTCTCCGGCCCCGAACATCTAGAATCGACCGCCCTCGAGCGGCTGTGGCGGAACTGGTAGACGCGCAAGGTTGAGGGCCTTGTGCCCCTAACGGGGCGTGATGGTTCGACTCCATTCAGCCGCATCGAAAACCCCCGCTCGTCGGGGGTTTTCGCGTTGATGGGGCGCTAGCGGGGAAATTCGTGCCCGGCTCGTGCGCCAGTCGGTGCGCCAGTCAGGCGCAAACCAGACGCCCATGGCATCCAAGATCCCATGCATGGGCAGGTAACAGCCTGCAGTCTCGCTACGCGCTGATGGCCGATGGGACACGCCATCGCGCCTCAGTCCAAGGAGGCATCGAATACGACAGCTTTGATGTGCATTCCACGCTCAGCGCCGACCTCGGATGCCTGCGCCGAAAGTGCTCGTTGCGCCTCTTCCGCGGAGTCGAAGGAGGATTGCCTCCGGCGATCGTCCGATGCATCCCAATTCTCAGAGTCAAACCAGAAAACGACGTATGCGCCCGTCTCCAAGCCAGTCGTTGCCATGTAGTCGTCGGCGAGTTGAACCTCAAGCTTGCTTGAGACCTCGGGTTCCCAGCACCCCTTGACCTCAATCAGGGTCTGGAATCGCTGGGACGACGGCGAGAGGCATGCGACTTGGATGTCGGCACTCTTTCCGCGCCCTACCCGACCCCCGCTAACCAGCCTCTCTCGCGCAACATCGAAGTTTGTCCCCAACTCGACCGACAGCCTGCTGGACAGCCAGTTGCTGAGGTCCCCCTCGTCCTTCGGTGTTTTGACTGGGCGCGTGTTCCAGAGCTCCGACGCTGCCGGGGGCTGCCCCACCTGTAGGGATTCTCGGATCTTTTCCAAAGCCGAACAAACCGTGGCAAGCAGATCGACCTCGGTGCTAGGCATTACCCGACCACCACAAACTGCGCGAACGACGGCGCTTGGCTCTGGAGCTGGCGACTTTTCGCGTCTTACGTCCCGCGCCCTTCTGAGGGCGAAGCGCAGGGCTGGCGTTCCCTGCTCGTGGTGTAGCGCCTCGATTGCCTTAATCGCCTGCTCAGTTCCGCGCTCCGCCAGAGCGTCAAGAAGCCACTGCCGATATTGGGAAATGCTTTCTCTTGGCGAGACGACCCCCTCCTCCAACGGTGGGTCGCTCGATTGGGGGAACTCGCCAAAGGCCCAGCTCAAAAACGCCGAAAGATGCTCGTCAGACATTTCAGCTGCGATTGAACTTCGCTCTTCATGGGCGAGGCTCATGAGTACGTCTCGCCCCACATCGGGACATCTCTCCGAAAGAGACGCCACGTCGGGCCAAGCCAGCCCCGGCGCGAAGCCCAGCAGCTTAGAGGCACAAATCAAGAGGGCTTGCCGCTCCTCATCCGTCTCAAACTCACATTGGGTCTCAGCCAGACGCGGCGCAATCAATGCGTAGGCGCGCTCGGGATCTCGACTCAGAGCAGCGGGGAGCAGATCACGGAGTGAGTTTGGTCGCAATGATCGATCGGCCAACATCGACACGATCTGATCATCGAGCTCGAAGAAACTGATGCCGTCCAGCGAATGCCGGAAGAATAAGTGCCCCTTGTCCGCGTTTGCTTCCGCCCTAAGCTTGCGGCCAGCCCACTTGGCAAAGCTCGGCCCGGCCAACTCAGCAGCCCGGCGAAAGATCGCGTTGTTGAGCTCATCCTCGTTCGAAGCGGTCGTGGTCGGAAAATCAACAACGATGGGCATCCAACGTTCCCACACCGACGCGTCTAATTCTTCAAAGGTCTGCCTCTCCAACTTCGCCAACAAGTAGAGGGCCCGGTATCCCGCATATGCGGCGCGATTGAATCTTGGGGCGGCAAACCACTCGTCGGGATCGGGTAGATCTTGGTCGAGCGCTGGGCGAGCCAATGCAGCAATGCGCATCTGCACGCTCGGCGAACTGCGTCTCCACCCCGGAAGCACAGTTAGGTCCGCCTCCCACTCCCCCAATCTCGGCTCTGATTGGCCGTACTCATTGAATAGAAGCGTGTGGTTCAGTCTCCACCAGGCTCCATCCTGACGCTTCTCTGCAGCTATGAGGTCCGCTTCGATCGCAGATTCCATCTCCTCCGCTCGATCAGGAAAATCCTCGGCCGGAGGTCGAGAGTATCGATGGTGTGCCCGCATTTGGTCGGCCTCTTCGGAGTCGAGTAACACGGGCGCCAGCCAATGACCAAGTTGTTCGCGCAGCCTAGGACTTTTAAGACAGATCCTTTCGAGGTCCTCCAAGTCGGCGTTGGATACCGGCAGCGAGAAGGCCATGCGGGCGATCTGAACCCAGGCCGATTCCTCGGGAGTTCCAAGAGACATCTCAATGCGAGAAAGCGCCCAAGCGAAATCGTCCGAACTAAGAAGCCCTGGGGAGGTCGTAACCAATGCGGCGGCGTGCATTCCCGACCCATCGATGTCTGGAATGAGCTTCTCAATCAGGCGGCGTCGACCAGCGGGGTCCCGAAACGCCTCCCGATGATCATCGCGGTCGATCGAGTTTAGAAGGTCGACATGGGCCTTGAGGCGAGGTCGAACAACATCAGCCATCAACCCTGCGATTTCGTCGTCGTCAACGACGAATGGCCAAGCCTTGGCAAGCACTGCATCGACAAGCGAATTGAGTCCGTTGCTCTGTCCGTGAGTGGGCGGCATACCGGCAGCCCATCTCAGGGCAACGGGAAGATCAGATCGCCCCAAAGCTTCCGGTAACCCCTTGTGGAGATACGACGAGTAGGCGCCAATCAGGTGGGTGTTGCGTGGCGGGGTAAGAACCTCGAATAGTTGTTCAACGGATATCAGCCCTGGAAAGACGGCCATGAGTGCGGAGCCCTTGATCTCGTCATCGACATCGTCCTCAATCGTTTCCAGGGCGAGTGGAATCAGTGCTTCTCGTGAAGTCCGAGATCCGTACTCGCGCAAGGCCCAGACGCCGTCATCGCGAACCCACGCCGGCTCGCTCTCGTTGAGGGCCAAGTCCAGCAGCGGCTGTTCACACTCTTCCCTCTCACAGACGCGAGCAATCGTGATCGCCAACCGACGCACCGACCAATCCGCGTCAGGGTTGACGATTAGGGGATTGAGTTGACCAGGAAGACCCGGATGATCTAGAGCGCTCAAACTCCGCCAGATCCTCCGATCCCAACGTCCAATCCGCTCTGCAGACTCTTGATTGAGGATCGCATCAACTACTTGAGCCCGCTGATGGCTGTCGAGCCCAAGTCGGTCAATCCTCAGCAGAACCTCGGCCTCGCCCTTTAGAACGGCTCGAAGCGCGTTCGGGTCTAACGATGCCGCCCAGGCCGCCACCTCACGGAGCTGGGGAACAAGACGCCCCTCCACATCCGAGGCCGCGAATAGGAGCTTCTCTAGGGTCGACTGATCGAGACCCGCATTCGCTAGATACGCCCCCGCGCAATACTCGCCCAGACTTCGATGAGAAAACCCGACGCGCTCGCGGCTGACAATGGAGAACAACGCCGTGCGAAGCGTCTCCAGGATCTCCTTCGTCCCTACGTTGAAGCGGTCACCCCCGGCGGCAAGGCGATCAGCCTCGTCAAAGCCCGCTATCTCCGCAGGATCGATATCCCCCGGACCAGCGTGACCGGACAGCAGAGAAATCCCAGATCGACGCGACAAGAGCACTGCAGCAGAAATACGCTCGGCCACTGCCAAGCGCTCGCCGATCTCCATCCGCAATGCCGCCTGACCCTTCCGACGATACGGATCCGGCTCATCCAAGAGGTGTCGAATGCCCGATGCATAGAGTTCGGACTGAGTCCGTGGCAGCCCAGATCCCTCTCTAGCGGCGGCAAGCATCATTCCAAGCGTTAGAGGGAGCGCAGCGAGCCCTTCGACTTCCCGCTCTCGAATTTCTTCCAGTAATTTCTCGCCATCGAATCCCTCGGCCACAGCCGCCGTTCGGACGTCTCGCTCACGTAACGGGGCAAGACTGAGACGTCTAACGGGATCTTCCGAGGAGCTTCGGGACGGCCAGATTTCCCGGAGTCCGTCGGCAAGCTCGTCCATCCACTCCGCACTGCGGCAGGCGATCCTCAGGTAGAGCGTGTCCAATAAGCCCGACACGGTCCTTAACTCCTCAAGCAGAAACTTAGGAATCGAAGGAAACGACAAAGTCGCCTCGTCGAAGCTGTCGAGGTACAGATGAAGGGAATGTCCCGCGCCTGCCCATTTTCTCCAAACATGCCCGTCAAAGAGCCTGGAGCGCAAGGCACTCGCATCCGGATACGCAGCGAGATTAACGCGCTCGACCAACGAGTCGGCCGGCGCCAGTGCAACGGCATCCTCTATCGCCTGACTCTTTCCTAGGCCGGGCTCGCCTAAAAGAATCAAGCAGGGATTGCCCAGAAGCTCCTCAAGCGTGCTTGCTTCGACGGAAGGCCGCAACCAGCTGTACTCGCTCCGCGGGTCAGGGAAAAAAGCTTCTGAATCGATCTCGATGCGCCTCTCGGCACTGACCCAGAACCGCTCCCAGTCGTAGTGAGTTTTTCCTGCCACCCGCAACACCTACCACCTGTCGTGCAGCAAGGAGCTTCCATTCGGATCCATAGTCCTCATCATCCCGACTCAATGCGACGGAGAACGAGGTCTAGATTTGCTCTCGCGGCCGACGGGATCGGTATCCGCTCTTTGCAGAACATTCACAACGTGTTCGCAGCAATCGGAATCAACCAGATGGGCTTGATCGCGTCCGGGAGCCTCGGCACAAGGACAGGGCCGCTGATTGAGGCATGAAGTAGATACTGGTCGCGATGACGACCGCGACAGGGTGCGGCCAGAAGAGTCGAGCGACTCCCAAGAGCTTCCAAGCCTCCATCGCCTAAATGTCGGCGTGGAAGCTGCGGCATCGCGGGTTAGGCGGCCCGCTGCGCCGAGGACAGGTACGCGTCGACAAGCGCACGGGCCTGGTCGCGGGTCCCGGGCATCAGGTGGCCGTAGCGCGAGAAGGTCTCCTCGATCGTCGCGTGGCCCATGAACTCCTGGATCGCCTTCGGGTTGACGCCTGCGTCGATCAGCAGCGAAGCGAAGGTGTGGCGGCACTCGTGGAGCGTGATCGGGGCCAGCAGGGCCGGCTCCCTCCCCTGCTCCTGTGCGGCCTCGCGCTCGCGCTCGTTCGCCGCCCTCCAGGCGCGGGCTGCGCGCTTGGCGATGGCCTTCGGTGCGAACGGCAGGGTCGCGCTGCGGCCAAAGACAAGGCTCGATCCGGCCCCGATCTCGATCTCGCCTAGCTGCTCGCGGAGCACGCCAAGGATCGGAACCGTGCGAACGCCGGCTCTCGACTTGGGCGAAACCGGACCCTCGTACTGGTCCCAGGAGCGCTGCACGGCGATCTCACCGCGGGCAAGGTCAAGGTCGCAGGCGCGCAGGGCTTGCAGCTCGCCGCGCCGCAGGCCGGCGTAGAAGGCGGTCGCCCAGATCGGACGGTCGGCAGCGGGGAGGGCGTCGAGCAGCCTGACCGCCTCTCCAGCCGTCGCGATCCGCTCGCGCATGCCGCGCGCCGCGGGAAGATCGACTTCACGGGTTGGATTGACCGCGACCAGCTCGCGCCGCACGGCATGGCGAAAGAGGGCCTGGAGCGGGTTGATCGTGTTGCGGATCGTGCTCGGCGACAGCCCTTCCGCCAGCATCCCGTCGACCAGCGCCTGAACGTCCGCACGGGTGAGATCGGACAGCGGGCGCTCGGCGAACTCGGGAAGCACCCGCAGCCGCAGCACCCGGGCGTATTCGCGCAGGGTGCCCGGCTTGTAGAGGTGACCGGCCCGGTCGCGGACCGTCCCTTTCTTTGCGGCCTCCAGCCACAGCCAGGCGGCCTGCTCGAAGGTCAATGCCGAGGGCACGAGCTTGCTCCGGGCGTCGGCCTCTGCCAAGGCGCCGCGACGCCAAGCCTTGGCTTCGGACTCCCGCGAGAAGCTGCGGCGGAGCTTTCGTCCCTCGTGCGCCAGGTAGACCGACGCCTCCCAGCCGGCCTTGCAATTGCAGCGCCCGCCCTTGCGGGCGCTGCAACCCCGTGAGTGGCGCTTCCTGATCCCCTCGGCCATCAGGAGCCTTCCCTCCCGTCCTCCTCGCACCCCGCGCGCCCTTCCATCTCGTCGCGAACCTCGCGGACGAGCCCGGCGGCGTCCGTCCTGCCGCTCTGACCCTCGCGAGCCTTCGCGGCCAGCCTCATCGCCTCGGCGTGTTGCTCCGACGGGGTCGAGAACGCGAACGATCCCGGCGTCGTGACCACGGTGCCCGCGGCCCAGGAGATCCCGTCGAGAAGTGGGCACTCGATCTTGATGCCGAGCCCCGTGGCGACTTTGATCATGGTGTCGATGCGGGGCACCCGTTCGCCGCGCTCCAACAGCCCAACCTCGGTGCGATGAAGGCCGGAGCGGAAGCCCAGCTCTTCCTGGCTGATCCCAGCCTGTTTGCGCAACCGGCGAAGGTTGTGGCCGAAGTGGTGGGCCAGCTCCCCGGCCGATCTCATCTTTCCGCCTCCAGGCGGGCGAAGGCGAGCGCGGCCCGGGTCGGGGCTACGCGGACGCCGTCGCTGCACAGCAGGCCCGCGAGGGCGAGGTCGCGAACCGCCTGAGCGAGGGCCAGCGCGTCGGCGACGTCGCCGGGGTCGGCCGAGACCCCGGTCGCGAGCGCCGCGTAGGAAAGCGGCTCGGGGTGCCAGCCCAGAACGAGGTCGAGGACCCGGCGTTGGGCCTCCTCCCCGCTCAGGTCGACCAGGCGTCGCTCCTCGCGCCGTGAGCGGGCGCGCCACATCAGGACCGCCCCCCTTCCAGCGCAGCGAGCAGGCCGTGCATGGCGTCGTGTTCGGCGACGACCCGCTCGTATTCGCTTTCGCGGTCGTGCGCCTCGGCGGCGGCGCGCAGGACGCGCAGAGCTTCGGCGTCGGGGACGCGAAGCTCGCCGATCTCGACGGCGGCGCAGAGGCGTTCGTACGCCTCGGCTTCGGCGCGGCTTCGATTGGCGTCGGCAAGCCGCTCGGGCTCGCGCAGATCGTTCCGCAGGTCGGCGGCCCAATCGGCGAGGTCACGGCGCAGGATCGCGGCGTGCTCATTGGGCAGGTTGAGGGCGACGGACGCGCCGTCACCCATAGGGTTGGGACAGGACATGGGAGCTGGTACCTCCTGTGTCTCAGGCGGCCCGTTCGCGTTACCGCGCGACGGGTCGCCGCTTTCTGAGGCCGGTAGACCGCTACCGTTCCCGCTGCGACCGGACGAGTCTCACTTGGCCGGTCGCCACGGGGCCGGCGTTGCAGCGCGCGGCCCCACTTATTTGCAGGGCAGCATATCATGCGTATACTGCCTGTGTATGACTCAGCGAATGGGAGCCAAGGGACAGGTCGTCATCCCCAAGGACCTGCGCGAGCGCGTCGGTCTGGGGCCGGGTGCCGATGTCGATTTCGAACCCAGCGAGGACGGAATCGTCGTGCGGCGAGCCGACAGCCGCTCCTCCTTGCGCGGGCGCTTCTCGGGCAGCGGAATGGCTGCCCGCCTGCTCGAAGACCGCAAGCGCGAGCCGCACTGATCGGTGCGTGCCTGCCTCGACTCCTGGGCGATCCTGTGCTGGCTCGACGGCGAAGAGCCCGGGGCGGGCGTGGTCGACGACGTGCTGGCGCGCGAACGACCGGAGGTCAGCTGGATCAACCTGGTCGAGGTTCACTACCGGACGAGTCGCGATCACGGAGCCGAAAACGCCGACCGGGCGCTTGACGAACTGCGCCCGCGGATCACCGAGAACCTGCCGAAAGTGTCGGCGATGCGCACCGCGGCGGCACTCAAGGCGCAGCATCCGATGGCGCTCGCGGACTGCTTCGCGGTTGCCCTTGCCGCCGCCGAGCACGCGGAGCTTCTGACCGGCGACCCGGAGATCATCGACCTCGCAGGGCAGCTGCCCTGCGAGGTGCGCGACCTGCGCCCCGCCTCCGGCTGAGCCGCTCAAACCCGCTCCCCCAACACCCGGCTCGCGTTCTCGGCCGTCCAGCGTTCAAGCTCAGACACCGGAACCAGACGCTTGCGCCCGCGCCGGATCAGCCGCAGCTCCGGCGCGACGTTGGCCTCGAAGAAGTCCGGGCCGACGCCGATCGCGGCAGCCGCCTCGGGTGGCGTCAGCGCGATCCGCGGGATCGAGGTTGCGAGCTTCCTAGCCACGCTGCCCACCCTCCGGGGTGCCGAGCCAGCTCACCGCCCGCTCGGGGTCGCGGGCATCGCGGAAGATCGTCGCGAAGGGCCCCTCGCGTTGGAGGTCCTCCAGCAGGCAGATCGAGACCGTCACGCGCGGGGGGCGGGAGAGGCGCGGGTCGCTGTCAAGCAGCGCGATCGCGGTCGAGCGGCGACGCTCCAGCGCCTCCCTGCCACCCCCGGTCAGCACGCAGTGGACGGGCGGGAAGAGCGGATAGTGCGAGCGCCACAGCGGCTCGCCGCCCTTGCTTTCCCGCGCCGCGTGGAGCTCCGCGTAGCGGCCCAGCTCGGCGGCGAGGCGGTCGACCGAGAGCGTGGCGCGGTCGAGCTCCAGGAAGCGCTGCTCGATCGCCACCCCGCCCTCAGCGACCCGCAGGTAGGTGAGGACCGCGTCTGCAATCAGCATCCGCCGCCGGCCGCGCCCGCGCGGGAGCCGGTGGTAGACCTCGTGGCGCCAGGCGAAGGCCCCGAACTCGTCGCCGTGCTCCCGCGCCGCCTCGATGAAGCAGATCGCGGCGTCGTTGAGGGCGAGAGTGTGGGCCTGCAACGGCCCCGCCGCTCCTTCGGCGCCGATCAGGCGCGGCTCGCCGGCCAGCAGCCCCGCCTCCCCGGCCAGCGCCGCGCCGCGCTCGGTCGCATACCAGAGCCGGCGGTGAGAGCGCGGGGACTCGACGTAGCCGGCGAGCCCCGCCTTCCCGAGCCGTGCCAGCAGCCGCTGCGCCCAGCGCTCGCCGTGCCCGGGCAGATGGATCGCCCGCACCTGGGCGGCGGTGAGCACGCGGTGCTGAGCCAGCGAGGCGGCTACCTCGATCCCGGTCTCGGTGAGCGCCGCCCGCAGGCTGGCCGGCCCGCTCACGGCTTCGGCCTCCTCGCGCCGGGCACCCAGAGCCCGCCCGTCTCGCCGTCCTTCTCCTGCTCGGCCGAAACCTTGGCGGGTGCCTCGCGCGCCTCGCTCGACCGGCGCTCCCGCAGCGCCGCCAGGATGCGCCCGTCGAGCCCCTCCAGGTGCCGGGTCGCCTGGGCCGCGTCCATCCGGGCCACGGCCCCGCCCGCGGGCTCCTCGCCCCCGGCTTCCGGCAGCTCGGCTACGTCCTCGACCCGGATGCCCTCCAGCGCGAAGGGCTCGCTCAGCTCGCCGCGATGGGTGACCTGGGCGATGAAGCGAAAGCGCGCCATCTTGGTCAGCGCCGCGGGGTCGGGCCGCCCGCCCCACTCCCTGGTCAGCAGCGCCGCGGCGCGGGAGTTCATCGTCGTCGCCAGCATGTGGGAGCGGTTGGTGGTCAGCGCGGTCAGCGTCTGGGGGTTCAGCCGCTCGGGGTTCTGGTTCAGCACCACCGCCCGCAGCCCGAACTTGGCGCTCTGCTCGAGCAGCGCCGCGAGGGTGCCCGAGGCGGCGCTGTCATAGCTCTGCACCTCATCGAGGAAGACCCAGAAGGGCCTGCGCCTCCCGGCGGCCAGCTCGCCACGCGCCTTCGCCGAGCGCAGCAGGTCGAAGAGCAGCAGGTTGGCGAGGAGCCGCTCGTGCAGGTCCCCGGCTCCCGGATGGGCGAGGACGATCCAGCCCTCGTCCATCGCCTCGCGCACCCTGTAGGTGCCCTCGCTCTGGCCGAGCAGGGCGGCGATCGGCGTCGAGGCGCGCAGGCGGTCGACCAGGTTGGTCACCGGCGTGATCGCCTCTTCGGCCAACAGCGGGAAGCGCTCGGTCCAAAAGCCCTGCGCCGGGGCGGGCAGGAAGGGCAGCGCCGCCTCGCGCCAGCTCTCGTCGGAGAGCAGGGTCGGAATCTGGAAGATCGTCGGCGCCAGCTCGGGCGGCAGAGCTCGGGCCACGTATGCCAGGGCGCTCGCCGCCTGCGTGGTCAGGTTGATCGCCCTGGTGCTCTGATCGCCCCATTTCAGGGTCGAGGCGAAGGCGTCGACGATCGCCGCCACCCGCGCCTCGGCCGTGGCCCCGTCCTCACCGCCCAGCTCGAAGAGGTTCCAGCCCGGCAGCGCAGAGCCCGGGCCGACATCGATCTCGACCACCCGGCGGGCCACCTGCGGCTCGCTCAGGTAGGGCCTGATCCGCTCCAGCGCGTCGCCGTGAGGATCGAGGAATAGGCCACCGTGCCCGGAGCGCATCAGGTGGACGAACTGGGCGATCGCGGTCTCGGTCTTGCCGTAGCGGCTGCGCCCGGCGACGTAGGTGAAGAAGGTCTCGCCGCTGCGGGCGGCGAGAATCCGGCGCCCGCCCTCTCCACTCACCTTGCCCAGCGGGATCAGCTCGCCCTTGCCCTGCTCGAAGGCGGGCAGCGCGGGCGGCGCCGGCAGCAGCGTCCCCGAGCGCACGATGTTCTTGGAGACGCAGTGGGCGGTCGGGGGCTTCAGGAACCCGGCCAGCTCGCGGGCGGTGAGCACGGCCCTGCGCGAGGGACGGTGAAGGGCGGTCCTGAAACGGCGGTCAAAGCCCCGCCTGCAGGTCGGGAAGTCCGAGCCGAGGAAGACCGTGTCGCCGATCCCCAGCCCCGAGGGCCGCAGCCAGTTGTGGGCGCTCAGCGGCTCGAAGGCGGCGAGCAGGAGCCCCATCGCCGCCTTTGCCCGCGAGCGATCGGCGGCGTCGGCCCGCAGCAGGATCTGCGCCTCAAACAGCGGCCCGGCGTCGCGCAGCTTGGCGTTAAGCGCCTCGCCGACCATGCGGCGCTCGAACAGCTCGGCGGGGTCGCCCCTCCCACGGGTGCGCCGCTCGCCGTCGAGGATCTCCAGCAGGCTGCGGCGCTCGCCGTGGCGGCGCTTGGCCTGCCGCTTCAGCCGACGGGCCAGGCGCGAGGCCCGCCGGCCGGAGGCGGGCAGCAGGTCGACGCAGACCCAGACCCGCTCGCCCTCCGCGGAGCGAAGCGATGCCATCGCCGCGGCGAAGGGCTGCAGGGGGTCGGGGTCGAGCCCCAGGCGGGCGAGCGGCTCGATGCTCGGGCGCGCCGGGACCAGCTCGGTGCGCAGCTTGACCCGATCGGCCCGCGGCCATTCGGGCAACACCTCCGATATCTCCCGCAGCTCGACTCCCTCATAGCCGCGCAGCGCGGCGCGCACCAGCTCGCGCGAGCGGGCGGGGTAGGTGAGGAAGTAAACGAGGCGGCCCTGCTTGTCGCTGGCGAGACCCACGCGCAGCGCGCTGGCGCGGCGGTTGAGCCAGCCGCGCAGGCTGCGATCCGAGCGCGCCAGCTCGGCGGCGAAGCGCAGCACCGTCTCCGGGCCGGCCTCGAACTCATCGGCGGGAACCACCGCCGAGGCGATCCGCTCCGAGAGCGCGCGGCGGGTGGAGAGGAAGCGTTGTGCAGCCAGCGCCGAGGCGATAGCGATTGCGCCGAGAGCGAAGGGCGCGAGGTTGAATGCGATCGAGTGCAGCAGCTGGCCGGGATCGATGCTCGCCACCGCCCGCCAGGCCGCGATGCTCACAGCGCCGATGAAGATCACCAGCATCGGCTTGGGGTCGTACGGATCGGGTTTCATGCACCGACCTCCGAGTCACGTAGATATGTCGGCAAGACGCGATGCCCGCAGACGGCGCTGCGCTGCGGGATAGAGCGCTTCGCCGGGCCGATCGCCCCGACCCGAGGGCCGACCGCAGGGTCGACCCGGCGCCCGACCGCAGGGTCGGCCGCAGGTCGATTGGCTTTGAAAGTGCGCGTCAGCAAGATCTCCTCTCTGTCCTTAATCCGGACGAGAGGCCCCGCACGCCACCCCCTACGCCCATATTTCGCTGTCCCTCCTGCTGGCGCCCGGCACTCGCCGGCGCGCTTTCGATCAGGTCAGGGGTAGCGCGGGAGGGGCCGGGCTAGAGGAGATGCACCGGATGCCCGGTGAGCACTAATGGATGCGCCGCGCATCTGGAAGGACGCCTCTTGCCACGCGCTCCTCTTCATCTGGGTCACCCTCGAACGCCACCGCCTCGCGCATACCTTGGGGGTCACGGTCCAGGATCAGGTTGAAAGGAAAGAGCCGGCGCTGTCCATCACGAAAAAGGACTCTCTGTCGTTTCTGGCGGGTGCCCTCTGGATGGACTATCAGGGTGGGTCTGATGCCGGACGACTCTTCAACGATTTCGAGGATCTTCTCGGCCAAAGGATGGTCGACCAGCGAGACCACCTTGGGCAGCTCGTCTTCGGGCAGGTCGCGGGGGATGAAGAAGTGGTAATAGTGGATCTCCGGATCGGGAAAGACGACGACTGCGCCAAGCAGAACGATTCCGAGGATGTGGGGTGGGAAGGCGATCGTTGTGAGTAGCTGGCGCATGGAGCCCAGCGGTGCCCCATTGGTCCACCAGAGCGCGACCCAGCAGTCATCACCCTCGGGAAGCTGCCGCATCGCGTCCTCCACCCGGTCTCGCGCCCGCTCCAAATACCTTTGCTCGGAATAATGCGCGGCAACGACCGCTGCGGCAATGTCGCGCGGGGCGCCGGCTGGGAGCTTCTTCATCGCCCTGCGGTTTTGCAGTTCATCTGCTCGACGCTCCGCGCGAGAGGGCGCGTAGAGATCCTCGGAGCGGTCGATAGCGATGTGCTGAGTCGCCATACCCCAACTGGGGCACATCGCGGGAAGCATGGTCGCGGCTTGAGTGAAGAATTCGGCCTCGCTTTCAGACAGAGAAAGCGCCTTGAACTCGAAGGTCGCACCGTTTTGAAGGCCGGGAAAGGTCAACCGAAGGTCAGGCCTAGAACCGCCAGACTTGGATTTTGCATCCAGTTCGATGCTGGCCTCCGGATCGGTCGTGACCTTGGCGAGGAGGCCAGCCGCAACCAGCTCGGTGACAGAGGGCCAGACGTCCGGATCCCCGCGAAGCTTTCCTTCGATCTTCGTCATGGGGATTCCGCGCTTGCTCAACTCCTCGATAGCCGAGTTCAGCATGCAGCCCCCAACCGCAGCATCGATGTCTTGGCGCCGCGCCAACTCCTCGGTGAGGTGATCGATTCCGAACGACTCGATCCGGGCACGTGAATCCTCGATTCGCTCGCGCGACTCGCCCGTCAGCAGATGGGCCCAATGGTCGACGGCATTCAACCCTCTCATGCATTTCGATCGTAGCTCGACAGTCTGCTTCTCCTATCACTCAGCGAACCGGCGAGACTCCGATAATCGTGACCGTTGCGGTGGCGGGCTTTGAGGCAACCGACGGGTCGGCCAAGGCTTCTTGAGGTGCCCCGACCACTAGCATCGAGCGAGTGGCGACCTCGACTAGAAAGCTCAAGATCTCCATCGGCGATCTCATTGAGGTCGACGGGCGCCGATACGAGGTCGTGCCCGACAAGATGGGCGGAGTGACGCTGGAACCGCCGATCACGCCAATGGCGGAGATCGACGCCGAGCAGGGGACCCGGCCGGCGTCGGCCGAGGACTTCGAGCGGCTGACCGCAGGAATGCCGAGCGACGGCGAGGGGTAGCTCGTGCGCCAGTGGTGCGCCAGTCAGGCACCGAAACGGCCGGTTTCAGCCGGAGACAGCCGGAACTGATTTCGCTCTACAGGCAGTTTTCCGCTCTAGCAAGCGACGCGGTTTCAGCTTGAGGGCCTTGTGCCCCTAACGGGGCGTGATGGTTCGACTCCATTCAGCCGCATCGAAGGCCCCGCTCGTCGGGGTTTTCGCGTTGGCGGAGCACGTGCGGCGAGATTGGCGGGCTCCTCGTGCGCCAGTCAAGCTCTCGGGGTTCGCGGCTGCCAGGCGGCGTCCCGCCTCGGCGATCAGACTGTCGTTTGCGATCGGGGCCATCGGAAAGATCGTAGCCCGCGTCATAGACACGGCGACTCTTTGAAGGCGGCCCGGCGGCGTTGAGGACCTCGGATCCCCTAGCCGAGACCCGCGACGCCCAGCCCGGATCGCTCGGCCGCTTGGGCGAGATCCCGATCCCAAGTCACGAGAACGACTTCGTCGTCGCCGAGTTCGAGCGCCGTGGCGAGAGGGACCGCGTCATAACCGCGGAGTCCCAGATCTTCGGCGTGCTCGCCGGCGTGGCGGGCGAGCTCTTGGTCGACGCCGACCGTAACCAACTCCGAATGCAGGTCCTCGAATGCCGCAAGCGCCTCTCGGTGCCCATCCTTCGTAAGTCGATCGAGGCGGCGCGCAGCCGCAAGTGCCGCCCTGGCCTCTGGGTAAGCGAGGATGCTCGACGCCGCGGGGTGGGCACTGCTCCAGAGCTTGGCTGCCAACTCGGAGCCCTCCTCGACGACAACAAGCTTGACCAGCGCCGAGGTGTCGAAGTAGAAGATCAGGCCCGCTGCTCGGAGACGAGGTCGGAAACCGAACCAGTGCCCTTCACCTGCGCCGACCGAGGAGAGCGCCCCCCCTCCGGCATCCGCACCAGGCCACGGCGTGCGAGAGCATCGAGCGGCCGCTCGCCGAGCCCGCTCAGGCGCGCCACAGGCTGCCCGCGCCGGGTGACAACGATCTCGCCCCCGCCCTCCACGCGCTCCAGGTACTCGCTTAGGCGATTGTGGAGCTCTCGGACTCCGACCTCACTCTCGGGCTCATGTAGCGTCATGTGTACAGGCTAGCAGCTACACAGCAGCTGTAACCCGGCGACGGGCATTTCCGGGCTTCTCAGGCAGGAGATCGTCTGCCGTTTAATAAACGACGCATCGTCGGCGAGGTGCTCTCCGACCAAGAGAACGCGCACCCTTCCGCTGCCAAGCGCTTCACCGCAGCGTCGAAGGACTTGCGAGCCTTACCGCGCAGCGCATCGACGCTGCGCTGGCCGGTCGGCGTGATGCTGACGCGATAGCTCACGCGCCGCTTGGCGCCAGCTCGCCCCGGCCCATCTCATCGAGGGAGCGGCGCAGCTTGCGATCGGCCAGGGTCCGCTCGTCCTCGAGCCGGGCGAGGATCGCTTCGAGCAGATTGCGATCGCGGCCGAGGGCGCGAAGCT
Organism: Solirubrobacterales bacterium; assembly: GCA_035759115.1. GTDB lineage: Bacteria > Actinomycetota > Thermoleophilia > Solirubrobacterales > 70-9 > VRUE01. Next base: position 37,732 of record DASTVL010000264.1, read on the forward strand.
CGCGGACCAGGGGGCGGACCTCCAGCACGCTCCCGAGCGTCACCCGCCGCGGTGAGGAGCCGTCGACCTCATCCAGCAGCCCGCGCTCGATCCAGACGCGGATCGTCGGCAAGGAGAGATCCAGGAGCTTGCCCGCAGTCGAGAGGCGGACCGAGGGCGCCTCGTCAAGGCGGCGGCGGCGAAGACGGACGACCTTGAGCCGCGCGTCTTTGTTGCGCGTAAGCGCACCCTCCAGCTCGTCCAGTTCGTCGATGTCGCGCGCGATGCGCTCGGCTGTGTCCAGCTCGCGGGTCGGATTCATCTCTGGGAGCGTAGCGCGATGCCTTCAAATTTCAAGCCAAAATTGAAGGTGACCGTGAGGAAGTAGCTCGTACTGGGCTGCCGCGCTACCAGCTGCAACAGCACCGGCTCGCCGCTTTAGGTTTTGAGGATCAGCGAGACGGCGGCCTCGTCAGCCGGCTTCCTCGGCATCGGGCGCGCGCACCTCGAGCATTTCCTGCAAGTCGTCTGCGTCCAGCTTGAGGTGGAGGTCCACGAGCTGCCGCAACTCGTTCGCGATACCTGCTCGCAGGGGTGCCGCCAGCGTGACGAAGGCTCCCTCGTCCTGGGCAACGCGAACGGGCTCAGCAAGATCCCGATCCCCGGCCAACAGCAACGCCGTGTCATACACGCGGCGCTGCGCGAGCCGAACGAGATCTAGAGTCAGCCTCGTGTCTACGCCCTTCTGGCGGACCTCCGGTCGCATCGAGAAGTGCTGTCCGAACTGGTCCTTGTCAACCTCACAAGCATCGAGCGCCTTCCGTAGGGCATGCTGCCAGCGGGGTTTGACCTCTTGGAGATGACCCAACCTGAGTTGGATGCCGGGAGTAGAAGCAATGGCATCGAAGTAGCGCCGCTGCGACTCGTAGCGGTCGTCGCGCGGATCAAACGCGCCGTCGTACCAGTAGACGCGGAGAAGCCGCGAGCCAGCGTCCTCGGCAAAGCGCGAGCGAATCCAATCGACACAGCCCTGGGCATTCGGCTTCACCGAGCGACGAGGCACCTGCAACGTCCGCGCACCCTCGGCAGTGAGGAATCCCACGTCGATGAACGCTGCCACGCTGTGAAACCTGCCGGTCGGCATGATGAAATGAAAAGGGCCCCAATGGGGCCCGATTCCATAGCCCCCCAATGGGGGGCGGGATAAGCGGAATATACAGGAGCGCAACGCTACGTGGGCAGCTCGGAACCATCCGGCGCGGTCACAGTGAGGATTGTGCGCCGAGCGCGGTGCGGGAATGGCTGAATGCCCGCATGGCTCCCAGCGGAGCACATGCCGAGCGCCTGGCTGAGCTCTCATCGATCGTTGAGCGCCTCGCCCGCGTCGTCCGCCCCATCTACACCAAGCGCGCAGCGGGTACGCCTGGCCCGCCCGATCGTGTGTTTGACTCACGGGAATGGCGGCAGAGAAGACCACGATTTCGCTGCGGTACAGCAGCGATGCGGCGGACCTCGATCTGCTGGAGCCGGCCTGGAACGCGTTGCAGGAGCACCACTCCACGGTGGTCCCGTCCCTGGGGGATGAGACGCCGCCGCGCGGCCTCGCCGATGCCTGGGAGCGTCGTCGGGCCAAATACGAAGCCTGGCTGGAAGACCCCGAGACGTTCTTCGTCATCGCCGAGCGAGTCGGCGCGGTGGCGGGCTACGCGTTCCTCACCGTCGCCCCCGGCTTTGCGGCCTGGGCGACGGGTCCGATCGCGAACTTGGAGACACTCTCCGTCGTCTCCCAGCAGCGACGCTCGGGGCTCGGGGCGCAGCTGCTGGATGCGGCGTGGTCGAAGCTCGCCGAGCGCGGCATACGCGAGATGGCGATCACAGCCGCGATCGGCAACGTCGAGTCGCACCGCTTTTACGAGCGGCACGGCTTCGAGCAGGCCTTCGTCGTCTACTACGGCAAGCGCGACGACTGAGCGCCGGCGACCCTCTCAGTAAGCGGGCTCGAGCCCGGTGATCATCGGGAAGTGGCGCACGTTCGTCGTCAGCAGATCGGCCTCAAGTAAAAGTGCGGTGGCCGCGATCAGGTAGTCGGCGTTGTCGATGCCACTGTGGGAGCGGCGGTGGCGCTGGGCGAGCGCGCCGGCGGCTCGGGCTATCTCCTCCCCCACCGGCACCCAGGAAATCGCCGCGAAGAACTCCTCCAGCGCATCGACCTCCTTCTCGCGCACGCCTGCGAGCAGCTCGAAGCGAACCACCTCGCTGGCAAGGAGAAATTCCTCTGCTTTGAGCAACCCGCTTAGGAGATTGACGGCGGAGGGCGAGCCCCGTAGATGGTCGATCGCGACGCTGGTGTCCAGCAGCTTCACTTGACGCCGAGCCGGGCCAAGCGGTCGTTCAGGTCGCCGCTGCGGATCGCGTCGACGTACTCGGCGCCGGCGGCGCGTTGGCCCCGCCAAGAGCCGGCACTGGCCTGGAGAGCGCGAAGCTTCTCGTCCATCCCCCGCTCGCCGAAGGTTGTGCGCACCGCACGGCGGATCAGCTCCGAACGGGAGGCCCCGGTATCGCGAGAGGCGCGCTCGAGAAGCTCAAGCTCGCCCTCGCCTAGATAGACCTGCGTTCTGCCCATGGCATCACTATACACCTTGTGGCGTCGTTCTTGAGCTTTCGCGCCTTGGGCCGTCCGGCCCAACTTGCGCTGCG
>DASTVL010000265.1:0-12444 GCA_035759115.1 Solirubrobacterales bacterium
ACCTGGGCGTTGACTGCATCCATGTATGCATCGAGGTCGGAGCGCAGCGGCTCCCACCAGAGCCCGGCGTAGACCAGGTAGCCCCACTTCTGATCGAGCCCCGGCTTGAACTGGTTCTGGTGGATCGTGCCGACCAGCTTCTCCAGCTCCTGATGCGCCGGCAGCAGGATCGCCGCCGCCGGGACCTCGTAGATGTCGCGCACCTTGAGCCCGACGATGCGGTCCTCGATGTGGTCGACGATGCCGACCCCGTGGCGGCAGCCGATCTCGGCCGTCCGTTCGAGCAGCTCGACCAGGCCGAGCCGCTCGCCGTTCAGCCCCACCGGCAGGCCGCGCTCGAACTCGACCTCGACCGTCTCCGCCTGCTCGGGCGCCAGTTCGGGGCGGGTGACCAGCTGGAAGACGTCGTCCTCGGGCGCGTGTCCGAGGTCCTCGATCCAGTTGCCCTCCGAGGAGCGTCCCCAGAGGTTGTCGTCGATCGAGTAGGGCGTCGCCTCGGCGCCGCCCTTGACCGGGATGCCGTGCTCGCGGGCGTAGGCGATCTCCTCCTCGCGGCCCATCTGCCAGGAGCGCACCGGCGCGATCGTCCTCAGCTCCGGCGCCAGAGTGGCCACGGTCGCCTCGATCCGTACCTGGTCGTTGCCCTTGCCGGTGCAGCCGTGGGCGATCGTGTCGCAGCCGCTGCTGCGCGCGTACTCGACCGCGAGCTCGGCGATCAGCGGCCGGCCGAGCGCGGTGAAGAGCGGGTAGCCGCCGCCATAGAGCGCGTTGGCCCTGATCGCGGGGGCGACGAAGTCGGCGGCGAAGCGCTCGCGCGCGTCGACCACGTGGCACTCGAGCGCGCCCAGCCGCTTCGCCTTGTCCTCGATCACGGCGTAGTCCTCGCCCGGCTGGCCGAGGTTGACCGTGAGGCAGACGACCTCGGCCCCGTAGCGGTCCTGGATCCACTTCAGCATCACGCTGGTGTCGAGGCCGCCCGAGTAGAGCAGCAGCACCCGCTGCACCTCGGCGGGATCGGCCTCGTAGCCCGCGGTGCGGACCTGCTCGGGCGCGGGCGCGCTCATTCGGCGGGGATCCCGCCGCTGCTGCCGTCTTCTTCGGCTTCCGGCGCCGCTTCCGGTTCTTCGGCTTCCGGTTCGGCGGACGGCGTCGAAGGTTCTTCGCGGGGAGCTTCGGCGCCGCCCGAAGGCTCGCCGGACGTCGTTTCGCCCGTTTGGGGTTCCTGCGTCGTTTCGGCCGTGGTTTCCGCCGTCGTCGGCAGCGTCGTCGCCGAAGAGGTCTCGCTGCTGTCGCCGTCGTCGCCGCCGGCGATCACGACGATCGCGATCACGAGCCCGACGATCACCGCGATCAGGCCGGCGACCAGCAGGCGCATGTTGCCGTGCGGCCGGCCGCCGCCGGGCCGGCCCGGCTCCTCCGGCTGCCCCATCACGCGGGTCGGGTCGTCGTGCATCAGTCTTCTCCCTCGGGGCCGAGGATCGCGTCGAGGATCTCGCTCGTGTCGTCGATCTCGAAGCCGTCGCGGAGCCGCGCTTCGATCTCCTCGCGGTCGGCGCCAGAGACCGCCATCTGGGTCGCCAGCAGGCGCGCGCCGGCCGAACTGGAGCGGCCTTTGGTCTCCGTCGCCAGTTCGACCGGCTCGACCGGTTTCAAGTGGCTGACGCGGCTCTCGCTCTCGCTCTCACCGCCGGGATCGAGCTCGTCGGCGAGCTCGCGCAGCCGCTCGGCCACGACTCGGTCGGCGCGCTGCCTGGCCTGCTCGATGTGCTGCTGCGCCTGCTGCTCGGCGTCGTCGATCACGCTCGCCGCGGCGCGCTCGGCCGCGTCGACGATCGTCGCCAGGCGCGCGGCCGCGTCCGCCGCCGAGGCCGGCGGCTGCTTGTCTCGGGACCGCTTCTCCGCGCTCATGCCGCCGGATAGCTTAGGAGCGAGTCGCCGATCAGGGCAACTGCCCGGTCGGCCTGGTCCGAATCGACCGTCAGCGGCGGCAGCAGGCGCAGCGTCCCCGGCTCGGGCACGTTGACGATCAGGCCGCGCTCGAGCAGGTCGGCGCCGATCGCGGCGGCGTCGAGGCCCGCGGCGAGCCCGACACCCAGCATCAGGCCGCGCCCGCGCACCTCGGCGACGCCGTCGAGCGCGAGCAGCGCCTCGCGCATCGTCGCGCCGCGCTCGCGCACCTGGCGCAGCAGCGCCGGGTCGTCGACGATCTCGAGGACGGCAAGCGCCGCCGCGGCGGCGACCGCGTTGCCGGCGAAGGTCGAGCCGTGGTCGCCGGCCTCGAGCACCTCGTTCAGCTCTTCGGCGGCGACGCAGGCGCCGATCGGGAGGCCGCCGCCGAGCGCCTTGGCGCTGGTCAGCAGGTCGGGCCGGACGGGGGTCTGCTCGTAGGCCCACAGCGAGCCGGTGCGGCCGACGCCGGTCTGGATCTCGTCGAAGATCAGCAGCGCCCCGGTTTCGTCGCAGGCCTGACGCGCCGCGAGCAGCGTTTCCTCGCTCAGCGGGTAGACGCCGGACTCGCCCTGGATCGGCTCGATCAGGACCGCCGCGGTCTCCTCGTAGACGGCGTCGCGCAGCGCCCCCGGATTGTCGAAGGGAACTCCGCGGAACCCGGGCAGCATCGGGCCCAGCGCCGCGTTCTCCGCCAATTTCGGCGTCGCCGCGAGTGCGCCGTAGGTGCGGCCGTGGAAGTCACGTTCGAAGCTGACGATCTCAGGGTTCTCAACGCCGCGGAGGTGGGCTTTCTTGCGGGCGATCTTGATCGCGCACTCGTTCGCCTCGGTGCCCGAGTTGGTGAGGAAGACGCGACCCCCCAGGCTCGACTGCGAGAGCCGCTCGGCGAGGCGCACCATCGGCTCGGTGTAGAAGAGGTTGGAGACGTGCATCAGCCTGCCGGCCTGCTCGCGCACCGCCTCGACCACGGCGGGGTTGCAGTGGCCGACCGAGCAGACCGAGATCCCGGCGAGGAAGTCGAGGTACTCCCTGCCCTCGGAGTCCCAGAGCCGGGCGCCCTCGCCGCGCACGAACTCGACCGGCGCGCGGCGGTAGGTCTGCATCAGGTAGCGGCGCTCGAGCGCCTGCAGCTCGTCCAGCTTCACGAGGTCACCATCGTCCCGATCCCGGCGTCGGTGAAGAGCTCGAGCAGCAGGCTGTGCGGCTTGCGCCCGTCGATGATGTGCGCCGACTGGGCGCCGCCGCGGATCGCGTCGACGCAGGCGGCGAGCTTCGGCCGCATGCCGCCCTCGACGGCGTCCAGCTGCGCCTCGACCTCGCCGACGGCGGCGCGCGAGATCAGCGAACCCTCGTCGTCGGGGTCGCCGAGCCAGCCGACGACGTCGGTGAGGAAGATCGCCTTGTGGGCGCCTAGCGCCGCGGCCACCTTGCCCGCCGCCTCGTCGGCGTTGACGTTGTACGGGTGGCCCTCGCGGTCGGAGGCGGAGGAGGCGACGACGGGTATGTAGTCCTCGGCGATGTGGTTGAGCACGTCGACGTCGACCCGCTCGACCGAGCCGACGAAGCCGACCTGCTCGGCGTTGGGCGCGGGCGCCACCTCGAACAGCGTCCCGTCCTGGCCCGAGAGGCCGACCGCCGGCTGGCCGTGGCGGTTGAGTCGCTGCACGATGTCGGCGTTGACTTTGCCGACCAGGACCATGCGCGCGACCTCGACCGTCTCCTCGTCGGAGACGCGCAGCCCCTCGTGGAAGCGCACCTCGAGCCCGAGCCGCTCCATGTAGCGGGTGATCTCGGGGCCGCCGCCGTGGACGATCACCGGGTTGAGGCCGACGTACTTGAGCAGGACGACGTCGGTCGCGAAACCCTCGCGCAGCGCCTCGTCGCGCATCGCGGCGCCGCCGTACTTGATCACCACGGTGCGGCCGTGGAACTCCCTGATGTAGGGGAGCGCCTCCAGCAGGGTGTCGACGTTGGCGGTCATCGGCTTCCTCTCAGGTGGTGTATTCGGCGTTGATCCGGATGTACTCGTAGCCCAGGTCGGAGAAGTAGACGTGGGCCGCGTGCCCACCGCGGTCGAGCCGCAGGCCGATCTCGGCCTCGGCCAGGTCCTCGGCCAGCTCGGCGGCGTCGATCGAGTCGCTGCCGATCTCTTCCAGGTCCTCGCCGGCGAGCGCCTGGCCAGCCGCCTGGGCGATCCGGCCCCAGTTCGGGTCGCGGCCGAAGAGCGCGGTCTTGACCAGCGGCGAGTTGGCGATCGCGCGCGCGACCCGCTCCGCCTCCTCGGCCGAGGCGGCGCCGTCGACCTGCGCGCGGCCGACGCGGACGGCGCCCTCGCCGTCGGCGACGATCTCGATCGCGAGCTGCAGCAGCACCGCGTCGAGCAGCCCGGGCGGCAGCGGCGCCCCCGCCTCGCCGCTCGCCTGCAGCAGGACGGTGTCGTTGGTGCTCATCTGGCCGTCGACAGTGACCCGCTCGAAGGAGGAGGCGACGGCCGAGCGCAGCGCCGCGTCGGGATCCTCGACCACAGCGTCGGTCTGCACGAAGCAGAGCATCGTCGCGAAGTCGGGCTGCATCATCCCGGCGCCCTTCACCTGGGCTGAGAGGGTGACCCCGCCGGCCTTGACCGTGCAGCGCTTGGGCCAGCGGTCGGTGGTCATGATCGCCTCCGAGAAGGCGCCGCCACCCTCGGTGGAGAGCGAGGCGGCGGCCTCGCCGATCCCCGGCAGCACCGCCTCGATCGGCAGCGGCACGCCGATCACGCCGGTCTCGGCGACGGCTACGAGCGAAGGCTCGAGGCCGAGCTCGGCGGCCGCCCGCTCGCACATCGCCCAGGCGTCGGCCATCCCCTGCTCGCCGGTCTCGGCATTGGCGTTGCCGGCGTTGACGACGGCGGCGCGCACGGCCCCGCCGTCGACCCGCTGCCGGCAGACCCTGACCGGGGCGGCGGCCGAGGCGTTGCGGGTGAGCAGCAGCGAGGAGGAAACCTCCGGCGCGTCGCAGACGAGCAGGCCGATGTCGGTCTTGCCGCCGCCCTTCAGCCCGCAGTGCGCCGCACCTGCCCGGAAGCCCGGCGCCAGCCCCGACGGGTCGAGCTGCTCGACCCCCGCCGGCGGCTGCACCCAGCGCGATTTGAAGAAGGCATCCGTCATCTCAGTCCTTCCTCCTCGGCGAAGCCGAGCATCAGGTTGAGGCACTGGACCGCCTGCCCCGAGGCGCCCTTCCAGAGGTTGTCGATCGCCGAGAAGGCGAGCACTCTGTGACGATCCGTGACGGTGACATAAACATGGCAATGATTTGAGTCGCGCACGTCGCGCAGGCCTGGCGGGCGCTCGACCGCGTGGACGAAGGGCTCCGCCGCGTAGCGCTCGGCGTAGAGCGCCTGCAGTTCGTCCTTGGCGATCGGCTCGCTGAGCTGCACGTAGCAGCTGGTCAGCTCGCCCTGGTCGAGCGGCAGCAGGTGCGGCACGAAGGTGACCGGCGCCGCGGCGCCGAGCGCCGCCAGCTCCTGTTCGATCTCGGGCCGGTGGCGGTGCCCCTCGGTCTTGTAGGCGAAGGCGTTCTCGTCCATCGAGACGTAGTGCATCGCGTCGCCGCCGCCGCGCCCGGCGCCGGAGACGCCCTGCTTGGCGTCGATCACGACGTCGGCGAGCAGGCCGCGCTCGGCCAGCGGCGCCAGCGCCAGCACGCTCGCGGTCGGGTAGCAGCCCGGGATCGCGGCCAGCTTCGCCTCGCGCAGCTGCTCACGGTAGAGCTCGGCGAGGCCGTAGACGCCGCCGCCGAACAGCTGCGGCGCGCCGTGCTCGCCGTACCAGCGCTCGTAGGTCCCGCTGTCGCGCAGGCGGAAGTCGGCCGAGAGGTCGGCGACGACGATGCCGCGCTCGCGCAGAGCCGCGACCGTCGGCGCCGCCGCCCCGTGCGGGTAGGCGACGATCGCCGCGTCGATGCCGTCGAGCGCCTCGAGATCGAGCTCGGTCAGCTCGAGCGCCACCCGGTAGCGCGGGTAGAGCCGGTCGAGCCGGGTGCCGGCGTCGCTGCGCGAGGTGACCGCGGCCAACTCCATCCGCGGATGGCGGTCGACGATATGGGCGGCCAGCGCGCCGGTGAAACCGGAGGCGCCGGCGACGAGGACTCTTGCCTGCTCACTCACGGGGGGACCCTCCTATCTGCTCGAGCTCGGCGACGATCGAGTCGCGCTGCGCGGCGACCTCCTCGTCGGTGAGGGTGCGGTCGGCGGCGCGGAACTCGAGCCGCAGGGCGAGGCTCTTGCGCCCCTCGCCAAGCTGCTCGCCTTCGAACAGATCGAAGGCCTCGGCCGCGCGCAGCAGCTCGCCGCCGCCGGCGAGGACGGCCTCGCGCACCTGCGCCGAGGAGACCTCCCGGGGGACGACGACGGCGAGGTCCTGGCGCACCGAGGGGAAGGTCGTCACGTCCTCGAAAGCCTCCTCGCCGGCCCTGGCCGCAGCGAGCAGCGCCGCCAGGCCGAGCTCGAAGCCGACCGCCGCGTCGAGGTCCCACTCACGGCAGACGAGCGGGTGCAGCTCGCCGATCCAGCCGGCCTCGGCGCCGCCGGCAAGCACCCGGGCGGCGCGCCCCGGGTGCAGGAAGGGCTCGCCGGCGGGCTCGAAGCGCAGCGGCGCGTCGAGCCGCGCTGCGAGGCCTTCGAGCACGCCCTTGAGCGCGAAGAAGTCGGCCACCTCTCCCCCGCCCCGCCAGGACTTCGGCGTCAGCGGCCCGGCCGCGAGCGCCCCGAGCCGGTGTGGCTCGACGACGGGCGGCCCCTGCTCGCCGGCGAACTCGCCGCCGGCCGGGCCGCCCGCAGGCTTCTCGCCCTGTAGGTACACCCGGCCGGACTCGAACCGGGCGACGCGCTCGGCGTCGCGGGCGAGGTTGCGTTGGGCGGCGGCCAGCAGCGAGCCGAGCAGCGTCGTGCGCATGACCGACTGATCCTCGGAGAGTGGGTTGGAGATCGCAACCGCGTCCGCGCGCGGGTCGTCCGCCGGAATGCGCAGCCGGTCGGCCTCGCCCGGGTCGGTGAAGCTCCAGCCGACGATCTCGTCGAAGCCGAGGTCCCGCAGGGCGTCCTCGGCGCGGCGACGCAGGCGCTGGTCGCGACGCAGGCCGCCGGCCTGGCCGGCCGAGCCGGGCAGAGTCGAGGGCAGGTGCTCGTCGAGCCCGTGCACGCGCGCGACCTCCTCGATCAGGTCGACCTCGCGGGTGACGTCGAAGTGGCGGTCGGGCGGGACCTCGACCGTGAGGTCGTCGCCGTCGGCCTCGACCCCGAAGCCGAGCCGCTCCAGATAGGCGCTCTGATCCGCCTGCGCGACCGGCATCCCGAGCAGGCCCTCGACCCGCTCGCCGCGCAGGCCGAGCCGTTGCGCCGGCGGCTGCTCGGCGGCGACGTCGATCGTCCCCGGCACCAGCTTCGCCCCGCAGAGCTCGACCAGCAGCCGCGAGGCGATCCGCTGCGCCCGCATGCAGAGCGCCGGATGCAGCCCTTTCTCAAAGCGCGAGGAGGCCTCGGAGCGCAGGCCGAGCAGGCGCGAGGTGCGCAGGATGTTGGTCCCGTTCCAGTTGGCGACCTCGAGCAGCACGCGGGCGGTCGAGTCGGAGACCTCGGAGCTCTGGCCGCCCATGATCCCGGCGATCCCCGAGGGCCCGTCGCGGTCGCAGACCAGCACCGTCTCGGCGTCGAAGCTGCGCTCGACCTCGTCCAGGGTCGTCATCTTCTCGCCCTCGCTCGCGGCGCGGACCGTCAGCGCCCCGTCCGGGACCCGGTCGAGGTCGAAGGCGTGCAGCGGCTGGGCGGTCAAGAGCATCACGTAGTTGGTGATGTCGACGACGTTGTTGATCGGCCGCTGCCCGGCGGCGCTGAGCCGCGCCTGCAGCCAGGCGGGCGACGGCCCGATCGCCACATCGGTGAAGACGCGCGCGGTGAAGCGGGGGCAGAGGTCGGGGACCTCGACCGCGACCGAGGCGTAGTCGCCGACCGCGCCCTCGCCCTCCGCCGGAGCGTCCTCGGCCCAGGGCTCGGCAGCGAGCGGCGCGGCGCTGATCGCGTGCACCTCGCGGGCGACGCCGTAGACGCCGAGGCAGTCGGGCCGGTTCGGCGTCACCTCGAGCTCCAGCACCGGCTCGGCGACCGGCAGCAGCTCGGCCAGCGGCGTGCCCGGCGCCGGTCCGTCGTCGAGCACCATGATCCCGTCCGAGTCCTCGGCGACCTCGAGCTCGGCGGCGGAGAGAATCATCCCGTGAGACTCGACCCCACGCAGCTTCGCCTTGCGCAGCTTGGTCCCGTCGGGCATCGTCGCCCCCGGCCGGGCGACGGCGACGGTCTGGCCGGCGCCGACGTTGGGCGCCCCGCAGACGATCGTGCTCGGCTCGCCCGCGCCGACGTCGACGCTGCAGACGCTGAGCCGGTCGGCGTCGGGGTGCTTCTCGCGTGCCAGCACCCTGCCGACGACGAAGCCGTCGGGGGTGGGCGGGCCGGCGATGCCGACCCGCTCGACCTCGGTGCCGGTCATCGCCAGCCGCTCGGCCAGCGCCCGCGGCTCGATGCCGGGGTCGCAGTACTCGCGCAGCCATGAATACGGAACCCTCATGAGAACTGCTCCAGCATGCGCACGTCGTTGTCGAAGACGCGGCGCAGGTCCGGCACCGCGTGGCGCAGCATCGCGATCCGCTCGACGCCCATGCCGAAGGCGAAGCCCTGCACGCGCTCGGGGTCGTAGCCGTTCCCGGCGACGAAGCCGAGCACGTTCGGATCGACCATGCCGGCGCCGCCGACCTCGATCCAGCCCTGGCCCTTGCAGAGGTTGCAGCGCTCGCCCCCGGCCAGCTCGCCGCCGCCCTCGCACTGGAAGCAGGAGACGTCGAACTCGACGCTGGGCTCGGTGAAGGGGAAGAAGTGCGGCCGCATGCGCGCCTCGCGGCCGGGGCCGAAGATCGCCCGCAGCATCTCCTCGAGCGTGCCCTGCAGGTCGGCGAGCGTGATCCCCTCGCCGATCGCCAGGCCCTCGACCTGGTGGAACATCGGGCTGTGGGTGGCGTCGGAGTCGCGCCGGTAGACCTTGCCGGGGACGATCACGAAGATCGGCGGCCCCTGGGTCTCCATCGCGCGGATCTGCACCGGCGAGGTGTGGGTGCGCAGCAGCACCTCGGGGTGGGACTGGACGTAGAAGGTGTCCTGCAGCATCCGCGCCGGGTGCCCCGGCGGGTGGTTGAGCGCGGTGAAGTTGTAGTAGTCGTGCTCGACCTCGGGCCCCTCGACCACGCGGTAGCCGAGGCCGATCATCACGTCCTCGATCTGCCGCGTCGTGCGGGTGATCAGGTGCAGGTGGCCGGCCGGCCGCGCCGGCGCCCCCGGCAGGGTGACGTCGACCGTGTCGCCGGCGAGGCGCTGCTCCAGCTCGGCCGCGTCGAGCTCGGCCGCGCGGCGCTCGAGCAGCTCCTCCAGGGCCTTGCGGGCGCGGTTCGCGGCGCCACCGACGGCGCCCCGCTGCTCGCCCGGCAGCTCGGCGATGCCGCGCAGGATGCCGGTCAGCTCGGCCTTGCGGCCGAGGTAGGCGACCCGCAGCTCCTCCAGCTCGGCGGTGCCGGGGGCGGCTTCGATCGCAGCGCTTGCCTCCGCCTCGATCTTCTCGATCCGCTCAAGCATCGTCGGCGACCTCCGGCATGGCGGGCGACGATAGCCGCTCGCAGGCTATGGCCGCCGCGGCGGCCACGTTGAGCGACTCGGCCGCGCCGGGACGCAGGGGGATCGTCGCCTCGACCTCACACTGCGCGGCGACCTCCGGTGGCAGCCCGTCGCGCTCGGCGCCGAGACAGAGCGTCGCGACCTCGCCGAGCGCCTCGAGCGGCTCGCCGCCGTGGGCGACCAGAGCCGCACGCGGCTGCGGCGTCGCCTCGATCCCGCCGCGCAGCAGCGGCTGGGCGAAGATCGAGCCCATGCTCGCCCGCACGGCCTTCGGCCCGAACGGGTCGGCGCAATCGGGGCCGAACACGATGGCGCCACCGCGCAGCGCGTGCACGCTGCGCACGATCGCGCCGACGTTGCCGGGGTCGGCGACGGCGTGCAGGTAGACGCAGCTGGATCCCGGCTCGCTCGCCCAGGCCCGCTCCCAGACCGCGATCGCCCGCGTGCCCGAGCCGAGCGCCGAGACCTCGGCCAGCAGCTCCGGCTCGACCTCCTCGCCGCCGAGCCCGGAGCCGGCGGCGCTGAGCAGGAAGCAGGGCTCGGCGCCGGCGGCGAGACCGGCCTCGACCAGGTCCTCGCCCTCGGTCGCGAACAGGCCCTCGCGCTCGCGCTGCTTGCGCTCGCGCAGCTTGCGCACCAACTTCAGCTTCTCGTTGTGGGGGCTTGAAATCATCCGTCTCAGTTTCTGTTCGGTTGAATCTTCTCCTGGGCCTGCATGCCTGCGGGAACAAAAAAGCGGGCCGTAAGACGGCCCGCCCGGGAAGTGGAAGCGTGGGTTGCGGCTAGGCGGCCGCACCCTCCCGGGCAAGCTCGACAAATCGGCGGAAGGCGTCGCGGTCGGAGACCGCGATCTCGGCGAGCATCTTGCGGTTGACCTCGACCCCGGCCTTGTCGAGGCCGTGGATCAGCTGCGAGTAGCTCATCCCCTCGAGCCGCGCCGCTGCGTTGATCCGCGTGATCCAGAGTTTGCGGAACTCGCGCTTGCGGTTGCGCCGGTCGCGGTAGGCGTAGGCCCCCGAGCGCTGCACCTGCTCTTTCGCGAAGCGGTAGGAGGAATGCTTGCGGCCGAAGTAGCCCTTCGCTTCCTTCAGCACCTTGCGCCGCTTCTTGCGGGCGTGGACTGAGCGCTTGACGCGGCTCACCTGCCGCCTCCGAGCAGGGTCCGGACCCGCTTTTCGTCCGGCTTGGCGATCTCCACGGGCCGCGCCATCTGGCGCTTGCGCTTCGGCGACTTTTTCTCGAGGATGTGACTTGAGTAGGCGCGCCGCCCGCGCAGCTTGCCCTTGGCGGTCTTGCGGAACCGCTTCTTGGCGCCGGAATGGGTTTTCATCTTCGGCATCGGGATCGGTATTGAAGCAGAGATGCCCGTCCAGGCGGCCGCGACGCCTGGGAGCGCAGGTAGGCTGCCGCTCGATGCGGATCGTCTATGTGATCGGAACGCGGCCCAACTTCGTCAAGACGGCGCCGGTAATCGCGGCGATGCGCGAGCGCCTGCCGGACTCCCGCCACACGATCGTCCACACCGGCCAGCACTACGACCGGGCGATGTCGGAGGTCTTCTTCGAGGAGCTCGGCGTACCGGCCCCCGACCACATGCTCGAGGTCGGCTCGGGCAGCCACGCGGTGCAGACGGCGCGCACGATGGAGCGGTTGGAGCCGGTGCTGGAGGCTGAGCGGCCGGACCTGGTGATGGTTCCGGGCGACGTCAACTCGACCCTCGCCGCGGTGCTGACCGCGGCCAAGCTGCAGATCCCGGTCGCCCACATCGAGTCCGGCCTGCGCAGCTTCGACCGCACGATGCCGGAGGAGATCAACCGGATCGTCGCCGACGAGTTCTCCGAACACCTCTTCCTGCACAGCGACGAGGCGGTCGAGAACCTGCGGGCCGAGGGCATCGGAGAGGAGCGCATGCACTTCGTCGGCAACACGATGATCGACACCCTGGTCGCGCTCGAAGACCGCTTCCGCGCTGCGGGCGCCGCAGCGGGGCTCGGCGTCGAGCCCGGCGCCTACGCGCTCGTAACCCTGCACCGCCCCGCGCTCGTCGACGGCGAGCTGCTGCCGGAGACGGTGCGGCGGCTGACCGAGCTCGCGGCCGAGATGCCGGTCGTCTTCCCCGTCCACCCGCGCACCCGCAAGAAGATGGAGGAGGTCTCGGCCGAGCACGCCGGGCTGCTGCTGAGCGAGCCGCTCGGCTACGTCGATTTCCTCTCGCTGATCGCCGACTCCGGGGCGGTGCTGACCGACTCGGGCGGGATCCAGGAGGAGACGACCTACCTCGGCATCCCCTGCTTCACCCTGCGCGACAACACCGAGCGCCCGGTGACGATCCGCGCCGGCACCAACACCCTGCTCGGCCTAGACCCGGCCGCGATCGCCACGATCCCCCAAGCTCTCTCCGCGCAGCGCCCGGCAAAGACCGACCCCCCGCCGCTGTGGGATGGGAGGGCGTCTCAACGCATTGCTGACGTCCTCTGCCGGTAGAGGACGTCTACTCGTCGCCCTCGTCGTCCTTGCCGGCCTCTTTGCTGGGCGCCAGCATCATGCTCATGTTGCGCCCTTCCTGAAGCGGCGCCGACTCGATCACGGCGAGGCCGTCGAGGTCCTCGAACAGCCGCTGCAGGAGGTCGCGGCCGCGCTCGGGGTGAGCCTGCTCGCGACCGCGGAACATGATCGTGATCTTGACTTTGTTGCGCTGGCGCAGGAAGCGCTCGACGTGGCCCTTCTTGGTCTCGTAGTCGTGGTCGGCGATCTTCGGCCGCAGCTTGATCTCGCGCACGTTGACCTGGGTCTGGTGCTTG
>DASTVL010000266.1:0-7574 GCA_035759115.1 Solirubrobacterales bacterium
GCGAGCTGCCCTTCTCGACCTTGTACTGCTTGCCACCGCTCTCTATGACCGCGTAGGTGCTCATCTGGCGGCGGCGGATTCTAGAGCGTCTGCCTCGGCGCCGTTGCTCGCCGGGTCGCCGAGCAGCGAGGCGACCGCCGCTGCCCGCTCGACCCGCTCGATCCGGACCATCTTGCGGTCGCCGACGAACTTGCCGCCGCCGCTGACGCTGACGATGTAGGAGTCGATCCGCGCGACCGCGTCGTCGGCGTTGTACATGTGCGGCTCCTCGATCTTGACAAGCACCTCCTCGCCGACCTTGAACGGCAGCGCCCGCTCCTCGATCTCGGCCCGGGCGCCCGCCTCGACCAGCTCGAAGGTGTCGATCGCGAGCGCGTCTCCCCCCTCGAAGTGAAAGCGCTTGCCGGTTTCCTCCTCGAGCTCGGCGAGGCCGCTGTCGTCGTCGATCAGCGTGGCCGCGACCTGTGGGTTGACCCGCAGCAGGAACGCCTCGGCGTCCGGCTTCTCGGCCGCCATCTCGCGCATCTGGCGCAGCCCCTCGAGGGCGACGGTCTCGGCCGAGAGCACGACCCCCTCGCCGTCGCATGTCGGGCAGGGCCCGGTGAGGATCTCGCGCACGCCGTCGGTGATGTTCTGCCTGGTCATCTCGACCAGGCCGAGCGGCGAGACCTCGACCACGTAGCTCTTCGACTTGTCGGCGTCGAGCGCTTTGCGCAACGTCTTCAGCACTTTGTCGCGGTTTTTGGCCCGCGCCATGTCGATGAAGTCGATCACGATGATGCCGCCGATGTCGCGCAGCCGCAGCTGCCGCACCGTCTCCTCGGCGGCCTCGGTGTTGACCTTGGTGATCGTTTCCTCCAGGCCGCCCTTGCCGCGCCCGGTGAAGGAACCGCTGTTGACGTCGATCACGGTCAGCGCCTCGGTGTAGTCGATGATCAGGTAGCCGCCGGAGGGCAGGTCGACCCGGCGCACCAGCGTCGAGGCGAGTTCCTTGTCGATCTCCCATTTCTCCAGCAGCGGCTTGGGCGACTCGTACAGCTCGACTTTCTCGAGCAGCTCGGGCGCCGTGCGCTGGAAGAACCCGGTCACCCGCTCGAACTGCTTGGGCGAGTCGATCACGGCCTTTTCGAACTCGGAGAGGAAGACGTCGCGCAGCACCCGCACGGGCAGGTCGGCCTCCTGGAATACGAGGCCCATGCCCTTGGTCTTCTCGCCGCGCCGCTCGATCACGTCCCAGAGCTTGTGCAGATAGCCGACCTCGCGGACGAAGTCGGATTTTTTCGCCCCGTGGGCGGCGGTGCGGACGATCAGCCCGCCCGGGCCCTTGTAGGTGCGGTCGACCATCTTGCGCAGCCGGTCGCGCTCGGAGTCCGAGAGCCGCCGGCTGACGCCGACGCCGCCGCCCTGCGGCGCGTAGACCAGATAGCGGCCGGCGATCGAGAGGTTCATCGAGAGCCGCGCGCCCTTCGACTTGAGCGGGTCCTTGACGACCTGGACGAGAATCTCCTGGCCGGACTTGATCAGCTCGCCGATCTTCGGGCCGCTGCCGCGCCCCCGCTTCGGCGCCTGCTTGCCGTTCGCCATCACGATCTCGTCGACGTGCAGAAAGCCGTTGCGCTCGAGGCCGATGTCGACGAAGGCGGCCTCCATGCCGGGCAGGACGTTGTCGACCTTGCCCTTGTAGATGTTGCCGACGATCGAGCGCCGGCCGCGGCGCTCGATGTAGAGCTCCGCCACTTTGCGTTTGCCGCCTTTGGTCTTCGACTCGAGGACGGCGACTCGGGTCTCGCCACGATCGGCGGACACCAGAATGGTTTTCTTCATGTTTGTTTCAGCTCAGTTCAGATAGGTACGCATGGCCCGGTCCCATTCAAGGGATCACCAGGCGAACCTGCCTCTCTGGCTGAGGCGCGCTTGCATGTGAATGCTCTGAAGCACTCCCAACGCGAGCAGCGTCGCCAGCACGGAGGAACCTCCGTAGCTGAGCAACGGCAGGGGAATCCCGGTGATCGGCATGATCCCGAGGTTCATTCCCACGTTGACGAAGACCTGAAACAGCAGCATCACGGCAATGCCGCCCGCCACCAAGGTCCCGTACGAGTTCTTCGAGAGCGTCACGATCCGCAGCGCCCGCCAGATCAGCAGGGCGTATAGGGATAGGACGAACGCGGCCCCGATGAATCCATAGCGCTCACCGATCACCGCAAAGATGAAGTCGGTGTGCCGCTCGGGGACAAACTCGAGCCGCGTCTGAGTGGCCCGATCGCCACGGCCGGTCACCTGACCGGAGCCGATCGCGATCTTGGCCTGGTTCTGCTGGTAGCCCGCGTCGCTCGGATCCCCGCTGGGATCGGCGAAGGAGGTCAGCCTTTGCTGCTGATACTCCTTCAGGATCGGCGTCCCGACTGCGGGAGCGGCCACGAGGACAACTGCGATGAGTGCGACGAGGGCCGCGCCGATAGTCGCGAAGTGCGTCCAGCGGACGCCCCCCACGTACATCACGGCGAGGGTGATTGCCACGTACACCAGTGAGGTGCCGAGGTCCGGCTGCAGAAAAACGAGCGCAGCCGGGGCGAGGCCGAGGCAGAGGTAGCGCACCGTGCGCTGCCTCGCCGAGCCCCGCCGGGCGCCATCGATGACGAAGCCGGCAAGCGCCAGAACGAGCAGGAGCTTGCCCAGCTCCGATGGCTGGAAGCTGAAGAAGGGAAGCTCGAAGGCGCGCCGCGAGCCGCGCGCGGCGAAGCCGAAGACGAAGACGAGCGAGACGCTGACGCAGAGGAAGGTGTAGATGCCGACCCGCAGCTCGCGGAAACGCGAGTAGTCGATGCGGGCCAGCACGTACATCCCGATCAGCCCGAGCACGGCGTAGATCGCCTGGCGGTCGGCGAAGTAGCCGGGGCTGCCGGGCACGTCGCGCATGGTCGACTCGGCGAGCACGAAGACGCTGGTCGCGACCAGCACGACCGAGCCGACGAACAGCGAGCCGTCCATGTAGGGCAGGCCGAGGCGCTCGGCGATGCTCGGGTGGGCGGCGAAGGCCTCGGGGCGGGCTCGGCGGGTTCGGGTCGCGTACATGCTCTACTCCACCGCCCCGCCGGTCGCTTCGACCGGCTTCGCTTCTTTGCCGAAGTGCTGGGAGAGGATCTTCAATGCGGCGGGGGCGGCGGTATCGGCGCCGAAGCCGCCCTCCTCGAAGGTGACGGCGACGACGATCTCAGGATCGGGATAGGGGGCAAGCACCACATACCATGACTGATCGGCGTACGGGGGGCGCTCCGCGGTGCCGGTCTTGCCCGCCACGGGCACCGGGAAGCCGCCGAAGATCCCGTACGAGGTGCCGCCCGGCGACTGCGCGGCGCCGTGCAGCCCGGCGAGGATCGTCTCGCGCCATTCGGGGTCGATCTTGACCGAGCGCTCCGGCCGCGGCTCGAATTCGCGCAGCACCCGGCCGGCGGCGTCGTCGACCTGCAGCGCGACGTGCGGGCGCGGCACCGTGCCGCCGTTGGCTATCGCCGCGTAGGCGACCGCCATCTGCAGTGGGTCAGCCTGCAGGTCGCCCTGACCGACCGAGAGGTTGACGTTGTCGCCCGCCGACCAGGGCCGGTCGGTCAGGTCTTCGCGGTAGAGCTGATTGCGCCAGGCCGGCGTCGGCAGCAGGCCGGGCTGCTCGCCGGGCAGGTCGATGCCGCTCTCGCGCCCGATGCCGAGCTTGTGCGCCCAGCGCTGCAGCGCCGGGCTGCCGTTCATGCGGTCGCCGAGGGTGTAGTAGAAGACGTCGGAGGAGACGGTCAGCGCGGTCTCCAGCGAGATCGAGCCGTAGGCGGCGCCGCCGGCGTTTTCGAAGTCGATCCCGCCGAGCTCGAAGAGCCCGTCGTCGTTGATCGATTCGGTCGTCGTCAGGTTGCCGCTGGCCAGGGCGGCGACCGAGGTGATCGCCTTGAAGGTCGAGCCGGTCGGGTAGGCGCCGGCGATCGCGCGGTTGGTCAGCGGCGAGCGCACCGGGTCGCGGTAGAGCTCGTTCACCTGGCGCTGGCTGATCGGCGGGGTCAGTTCGTCGGGGTCGAAGGTCGGGTTCGAGCCCATCGCCAGCACGGCGCCGCTGCGCACGTCCATCGCCACGTAGGCCCCCGCGAGGCCCTGGCCCTGTAGCGCCGCTTCGCCCGCTTCCTGCAGCTCGCCGTCGATCGTCAGGCGCAGGTCGTTCCCCGGCGCCGGTTCGACCACGTCGACCTGCCCCCCGGGCGTCGGCCGGCCGAGCGCGTCGACCTGGATCCGGGTCGCCCCGGCGCGGCCGCGCAGCACCTTGTCGTACTGGTACTCGACCCCGTCCTTGCCGACGCTGTCACCGGGCTCGAGGCCCTCGTTGCGGGGTTCCTTGAGTTCTTTTTCACTGACCTCGCCGACATTGCCGAAGAGGTGCGCGGCGAGCGTCCCCGCCGGGTAGGAGCGGACGAAGACCCGCTGCACGGTCACCCCCGGGAAGCGGTCCTGGTTCTCCTCCAGGTAGTAGACGAGATGGTTGCCGACGTCGCGGCGCAACGTCACCGGCGCCCCCGGCGCCAGCTTCGATTCCTCGCGAATCGCCCGCTTCACGCGCGGCAGCGTGCTGTGGGTCAGCTCGGCGAGCTGCGCCAGCTCGGCCCGCCGCTCGCGCGGATCGGCCGGCAGTTTGCGCGGGTTGACCTGCAGCGCGAGGCTGGTGCGGTTGGAGACCAGTACCTCGCCGTTGCGGTCGAGGATCTCGCCGCGCGGCGCCGGCACCCGGAACTCGCGGGTGCGGTTGTTGCGCGCTTCGGCCAGGTACTCGTCGCCCTTGATGATCTCGAGAAACCAGAGGCGGAAGAAGAGCACGGCGAAGAGCGCCAGCGCGACGCCGCCGAAGACGGCGATGCGCAGGGCCAGCTGGTTTCCGCCCTGGGGGTCCAACTCTCCCGATCGACGGTACACGGCCCTAGGTTCCCAGCACGGTCGGTTGGCGGCGGCGGGTCAGCTTCGACTCCTCGACCAGCGCCGGGCGCAGCAGCCTGCGCAGGCCGTAGTAGATCGGCCAGGCGAGGAAGAAGGCGAAGATGCTCTTGAGCAGCATGTCGCGGACGATCAGCGTGCTGACCGGAGCGTCGATGCCGAGCATCACCTGCACGACGGCGAAGCCGATCTCGGCGAGCAGGGTCAGGCCCATGCAGAGGAGCGGCGGCAGCATCGCGCTCTGCACCTCGAAGCGCTCGCGGAAGAGCCCGGCCAGGTAGCCGGCGCCGAGCAGGACCAGCGAGGAGCCGCCGAGCGGCGCGATCAGCAGGCAGTCGACGAGGAGCCCGATCGAGAAGCCGGTGACGGCGCCGCTCATGCTGCCGCCGAGCAGGCCGAGCGAGATGACGACGATCGGCAGGATGTCGGCGCTGGTGTGGAGGAACTCGACCCGCGAGAAGAAGGAGAGCTGCAGCAGCACGGCGAGCACGACGATCGCCGTCAGGCGGGCGAAGATCTTCGGCGTGACGATCATCCCCGCGAGCCCCCGGTCAGCACCTGGACGAAGTCGAGATCGGCGATATCGGCGTAGGGCCGCAGGTGCACCTGCTGGCTCGCCTCCTGCTCGACGATCGAGGCGTCCGTCACTTCGCCGATCGGCAGCCCGGGCGGGAACAGCGAGCAGAGCCCCTGGGCGCACCAGCCGGCGGTCACGACCACCTGGCCGCGGTGCACGTCCTTGCTCGAGTCGATGAAGTCGAGCACGAGATCCATCGGGTCGCCGACTTCCGGCTTGATCACGCCCTGAACCCCGACCGGCACGACCTTGGCCGTGACAGCGCTGGTGTGGTCGGTGATCAGAGTCACCTGCGCCGAGCCGCCCTGGGCGGAGGCGATCGTGCCGACGAGCCCGTCACCGCTGATCACCGGGTCGTCGACGCGGACGCCGTCGCCGCGGCCGGCGTCGACCGTCACGGTCGAGTGCCAGAGGGTCGGCGAGCGCGCGATCACGCGCGCCGTTACCGGGTCGTAGGCAGATTCGGCCAACACCGGGCTGCGGTTGAGCTCGACCAGCTTGCGCAGCTGCGCGTTCTCCTGCAGCGCCTCCTGACCGGCGACGGCCGTGCGCCGGGCGGCGATCAGCTCGTCTTCCAGGCGGCTGTTCTCACCGCGCGCTTCGAAGGTCTTGTCGAACCAGCCGACCAGGTCGCGGGCGGGCTTCAGCGCCCGGTCGGCGACGCCCTGCAGCGGGCTGAAGATCGTGCTGACGCCACGCTGCAGCCCCCCCGAGCTCTGCCCGTAGGTGATCGTCAGCAACAGAAAGGAGCCGATGACGAGGAGAGCTAATACCGCTCTACGGCGGCGTACTTGCTTGCGATACACGGCGAAGACCTGAGTTTCGGGCTTTGTATGGACGACGGCTAAGCAACGCGCGTCATTCCGGAATTCATCTTGCTGGCGCGGTGGATCGTCTCGAACTCCTCCAGCGAGATGCCGGAGCCGACAGCCACACACGTCAACGGCGACTCTGCCAGTTGACAGGGCATCTGGCACTCGTCGCGGAGGCGCTGTTCGAGTCCTTGCAGCAGCGCGCCTCCACCGGCGAGGGTGATGCCCCGGTCCATTATGTCCCCGGCGAGCTCGGGCGGGGTGCGGTCGAGCGTGTCCTTGACCGCCTCGACGATGTGACCCACCGGTTCCTCGAGCGCCTCGCGGACCTCGGCCGAGCCGAGCGTGATCGTCTTCGGCAGGCCGGAGACGAGGTCGCGGCCGCGGATCTCGACCTCGACCTCCTCGGCCAGCGGCGAGGCGGAACCGGCCTCGAGCTTGACCTCCTCCGCGGTCTGCGTGCCGATCGCCAGTTTGTAGTGGGCTTTGCAGTGGTGGACGATCGCCTCGTCGAGCTCGTCGCCGCCGACCCGGATCGACTGCGAGACGACGATCCCGCCGAGCGAGATCACCGCGACCTCGGTCGTGCCTCCGCCGACGTCGACGATCAGCGAGCCGGTCGGCTCGGCGACCGGCAGGCCGGCGCCGATCGCGGCCGCCATCGGCTCCTCGATCAGGTAGGCCTTGCGGGCGCCGGCCGAGAGGCAGGCCTCCTCGACCGCGCGCTTCTCGACCCCGGTCACGCCCGAGGGCACGCAGACGACGACGCGCGGGTGGGCGAAGCGGTTGGAGTGAACCTGTTTGATGAAGTGGCGCAGCATCTGTTCGGTCACGTCGAAGTCGGCGATCACGCCGTCCTTGAGCGGCCGGATCGCGGTGATCGTCCCCGGCGTGCGGCCGAGCATCCGCTTCGCTTCGACCCCGACGGCGTGGACCTGGCCGCTGAGCGAGTCGATCGCGACCACCGAGGGCTCGGAGAGCACGATCCCGCGGCCGCGCACGTAGACGAGCGTGTTCGCGGTGCCGAGGTCGACCGCCATGTCGCGGCCGCCGAGTCCGGTCAGGTAGCTGAGGATGCCCATAGGTGAGGTTTAGCGCGAAATGCAGGCGCAATCATCCCAGATGGGACCCGCCGGCCCGCTCGCTGCTCAGGCGAGCAGTTCCGGCGCCAGATCGGCCAGCAGTCCCACCGGCAGGCCGACCACGTTGGAGACGCTGCC
>DASTVL010000267.1:0-2463 GCA_035759115.1 Solirubrobacterales bacterium
CCCGGTCGCCGGCTGCCCTTCGGTCTCCAACCGCTCGATCTACCAGGTAACGATGCGCGGCGGCAACACCCGCCTCTTCGGCGAGCCGGCCAGCTACATCGGCACCTCGATGGCGGCGGCGCACGTCTCCGGCGTCGCCGCGATGATCCTCGCGAGCGGCGCGCTCGCCCCCGACGCCTCGCCCCGCGGCACGGTCAGCCGCCTGGCCAGGCGCCTGCGCGCAACCGCCCGCGACCTGCTTCCCCCACGCACCGGCCAAGGCGCCGGGCTGATCGACGCGGGGGCCGCGACGGATCCGAACGTGTAGCCGCTCAGGTCGTGCGGACGATGATCACGCTGCAGGGGGCGTGATGGGAGACGTTATTTGGGACGCTGCCGAGCAGGAAGCGGCGCGCCCCGGTCATGCCCTTGTTGCCGACGACGATCAGGTCGGCGCCCGTTTCCTCGGCGACGTTGAGGATCGCCTCGGCCGGGTCCGCCTCGACCGGGTGGGTCTGCACCTCGATCCCCTCCTTCTTGGCGGCGGCCGCGGCGCCGTCGAGCACCAGGTTGACGTCCTCCCTCGGGCCGATCTCGTACTGCACGTCGGCCGGGGCGCCCTCCTGCTCGCTCTGCAGGCGGCGTTTGGGGACCGGCTCGTAGGCGCTGACGATGCTCAGCTGCGCCCCCGCGAGCTTGGCCAGGTCAACGGCCTGCCGCACGGCCTCGGCCGCGGTCTCCGACCCATCGGTGCCGACAACGATGCGCGAGAACACGCCGCGATACTAACGCGCCGGCCGGTGCCGGCATTCTTAGCGCCGCGTTACGCCTTGCTCGCGCGCCGGCAGGCCGCGGAAGCCGTCGCCGAGGATCTCGGTCGGCGTCGTCGCCAGGCGCACGATCGCGATCGCCATCGAGGCGACGAGGCAGGCGATCAGCACGGCCATCCCGGCTTTCCACAGCATCGGCATCGGCCGCAGCCTAGCCGGGGTACGCTGGATGCCATGGAGAGAGTCGCCGACGGGGTCTGGCTGCTGCAGGGCGACCTGCGCAACTCGATGAACATCTACTTCATCGAGCGCGCGCAGGGCGGCGTCGTCCAGTTCGACGCCGGCACCAAGGCGATGCGGAAAAAGGCGCGGGCGGCCGGCGAGCAGCTCGGCGGGATCGAGCGCGTCGTGCTCGGCCACGCGCACGCCGATCATCGCGGCACCGCCCCCTACATGGGCGCCCCCGTCTACTGCCACGCCGGCGACGTCGCCGACGCCGAAAGCGACGCCTCGATCGCCCCCTACTTCGACCTCTCGCTGCTACCTGTGGCGCCGGTGCGCTGGCTCTACCCCTTCCTGCTGCGCCGCTGGGACGGCGGCGCGGTGAAGATCGCCGGCACGGTGGCCGAGGGCGACGAGGTGGCCGGCGGGTTCCGCGTCGTCCACTTCCCGGGCCACGCACCGGGGCTGATCGGGCTCTGGCGGGAGAGCGACCGCGTGGCGCTGGTCAGCGACGTCGTCTACCTGGTCGATTCGGGACGGCTCAAGCCGCTGCCGGAGGGCGAGGTCAGCGTCCCCCACCCCGCCTGGGCCTGGGACCACGCGCAGGCGAAGCAGTCGGTGCGGAAGCTGGCGGCGCTGGAACCGGCGGTGGTCGGCGCCGGCCATGCCGAGCCGCTGCGCGGGGAGAACCTGCGCGAGGCGCTCGAACGGGCGGCCGAAAAGCACTGAGCCGGCGCGCGCCGGGACCGGCAGCTGAAATAGGTTGCCCTCTCTGATGATCGGGACCTACGTCTCGGCGGCGCTGATCTGCGCCGCCTCGTTGCTCGTCGGCCGCGCCTTGCTGCTGCTCGCGGGCCGTCGCGCCTGGTCGTGGCTGGAGCCGGCAGTCGGCTTCGGCGCCCTGCTGAGCGTCACCGGCCTCCTCGCCCGCGCCCCCGGCCACGGCACCTCGGCGACGCTGGGCGCCGTCCTGCTGACGCTCGCCGCTGCCGCGGTCCTGGTCGCCGCGCGCGGCGAGGGCGGGCGCGAGGCGCTGCGCAGGGGCCTGCCGGTCGCGATCGCCGTCGCCCTGGTGCTCTCGATCCCGTTTGCGATCAGCGGCCGCTGGGGGCTGCTCGGGGTCGGCCTCAACAACGACCTCGGCCTCCACCTCGCCTGGGCGGAGTGGCTGCGCAGCGGCTTCGGTCCGGCGCCCGACGCCGGCTACCCGCTCGGCCCGCACGGGCTCGCGGTCGCCGTCGCCGCGGTCCCCGGGATCGGCCTCGGCCAGGCATTCGTCGGCCAGATCCTGGCGATCGGCGTGCTCACCGGCCTCACTGCGCTGGCCGCGCTCCCCGGCTTCGGCCCGGGCCGCCGCCTGCTCGCCGCGACGATGGTCGCCGTCCCCGACCTCGCCGCCGCCTACTTCGCCCAGGGCACCTTCAAGGAGACCGCCGAGGCGCTCTTCGTCCTCGCCGTGGCCGTCGGCCTGCGCAGCATCGACGTGCGAGAC
>DASTVL010000268.1:0-16961 GCA_035759115.1 Solirubrobacterales bacterium
TGACCCGCTTCAACGCCGACGGCAGCGCGGCCAACTTCGGCGCGTTGGGCTCCAACGTCATCGACGGCGAAGGCGCCGAAGACGAAACCGCCCACGGCCACCTCGTCTTCTCCAGCGAACGCCAGGCCGAGCAGGTCGCGATCGACGAATCGGGCGAAGCGACCGACGGCAACATCTACGTCACCCAGTCGGCCCTCGACGTCATCGACATCTTCAACGCCGAAGGCGAATACCTCGGCCAGCTCTCCGAATCGACCGCAGGCGGCGCCTTCGGCGAGCCCTGCGGCGTCGCCGTGGACTCCGAAGGCACGATCTACGTCGGCGACCGAGGCGACGACATGATCCATGTCTTCGACCCGGCGGCCAACCCGCCGGTCAACGGCGACATCACCGCCTCCTACGCGACCCTGACCAACCCCTGCGGGATCGCCGCTGGCACGGGGGCCAGCGCGGGCTTCCTCTTCGTCAACCGCACCGGCTTCGGCGCCCAGGTCTCCAAACTCGACGCCGCCAGCGGCGAACTCAAATACCAGCTGGGCGGCGGTGGCTCGGCCCTCACCGTCGATCCGGGCACCGGCCACCTCTTCATCGCCAAGAACACCGGCAGCTCCTCGGTCGTCGAAGAGCTCGATGTCTCCGGGGCATCGGAAGCGAGCCTCGTCTCCTCCTTCAAACCGGGCTCGACGGTCGAAGGCGTTGCGGTCAACTCGGCCGAAGAACAGGTCTACGTCTCGCGCGCCTCGACCGAAAACGTCGAGGTCTTCGGCCCGCCGGCGATCGTCCCCGACGTCGTCACCAGCCCGCCCTCTTCCAACACCGGCGCCCGCGCCACCCTCGCCGGCACGGTCAACCCCGACGGGGTCGAACTGGACGAATGCTTCTTCGAATGGGGGGTGAACACCAGCTCCAATGAATACGGCGAAACCGTCCCCTGCGCGGAGACCCCGGCCGAAATCGGCTCGGGCACGACTCCCGTCGCCGTGCACGCCGACCTCAGCGGCCTGCGTCCGCACGGGGTCGACAGCAGCCCCGATCCCGAAACCATCACCCCGGGTGGATCAGATCAGCTCAACCCCGGCGGCGACTACGAGTACCGCCTTGTCGCGGTCAACCCCAACGCGACGATCAACGGCTCGAACCAGAACTTCTCGACCCCCAAAACTGTCTTCACCGAAGCCGCCTCGGGCATCGCCGGCGAAGAAGCGACCCTGAACGGCACCGTCAACCCCGACGGCGAGACGATCTCGGCCTGCGCCTTCGAATGGGGCCCGGCCAAAGAGTCGGGCGAGGGCTTCCAGCGCTACCCCGAAAGCGCCCCCTGCGTGCCCGGCCCGGGCGGGATCACCGGCACCAGCCCGGTCGCGGTCGAAGCCGAGCTCACCGGCCTTCACCCCGGCACCAGCTACGTCTACCGGCTGATGGTCACCTACCCGACCGGGGACATCTTCGCCCTCGATGAAAGCGCCCAGACCGCCGGCCCGGTCGCCGAGAGCTGGTCAGAGAACGTCGGCCTGAGCGAAGCGACGCTCAAGGCCGCGATCGACCCCGAAGGCAAAGCGACCACCTACCGCTTCGAGTACGGGACCTCAGAAGCCTACGGCTCTGAAACCGCAGAGCTCGCGGTTGGCTCCGACAGCTCCGTGCACACGGTGGCCCGCTTCCTCACCGGGCTCGAAGAGGACACCACCTACCACTACCGCCTGGTCGCGACCAACACCGACGCCGAAAACGTCGGTCCCGACCAGACCTTCACCACCTATGCGCGCTTCGTCCCCGACCGCAGCTGCGCCAACCAGGAGTTCCGCTACGGCGCCGGCGCCAACCTGCCCGACTGCCGCGGCTACGAGATGGTCAGTCCGGTTGACAAAAACGGCGGCGACATCATCATCGCCGGCAGCGCAATCCCCAACTGGAAGGAAGCACGCAGTCCCACCTCCATGGCCGCACAGATGCAGGCTGCACATGACGGTGGCAGGATCACCTACTCCTCGGAGACATCCTTCGGCGACCAGCCGAGCAACCTTTTCGCCAACCAGTACATCGCCACCCGCGGGTCCGAGGGCTGGAGCACGCACGGGATCAACGCGCCCAAAGAGGGCAACATGCTGGGCGCTTTTCTCCTCGGCCCCGAGCTGGCCAACGACTGGTGGGGCTTCACGGAGGACCTCTCCGAAGGCTACGCGTGGAACTTCAACGACCCACCGCTGACCGCGGCGGGCAACCCCGGATTCCCCAATCTCTACCGGCGCGACCTCTCCGGAGGCGTGGGCGGCGCCTACGAAGCGTTGACCAATACCCCCTCCCTCGGCGGTACGCCGCAGGTTCCCTCGGGCTCCCACTTCGAAGCCTTCAACTTCTACATGGACAACGATATCTACGACTTCTCCACCGACGGCAGCGTCGTCTTTATCGGGGCGAGGCAGGCCTACACCCCCGACGCCGACCCGACCACCATCCGCAACCAGCTCTATGCCTTCTCCGAGGGCGAGCTGCACCTGGTCAGCGTGCTGCCCGACGGCAGCGCCTCCCCCGAAGAAAGCGACATGGGCGTAGGCCAGAGCACGGGGGGCAACTGGGCCTCCGAGGACGGCAGGCGGGTCTACTTCCGCTCGGGGAACTCCTCGCAGTTCATCTACCTGCGCACGAACCCGCTCGAGGAGCAGAGCGCGATCGCAGGCGAAGAATGCACCGAACCGGAGAAGGCCTGTACGGTGAAAATATCCGACGACCATGCCGTGGTCCTCGCGGTGAGTGACGACGGCGCGAAGGTGTGGTACCGGGAGGGAACCGGCGGTGCGAATCACAGGCTCTACGAGTATGACGCTGAAACTGACAGCTCGACCCTGATCAGCACATCCCCCAGGAGCCGGCAGAGCGAGAGCGTGCTCGGCGCCAGCGCTGACCTTTCGCGCGTGTACCACATCTCCAGGAACGTCCTGGCGCCGGGCGCGGTGGAAGGTGAGCCGAACCTCTACCTGCGCGAGGCTGGGGAAGAGGTATTCGTTGCGCGGCTCTGGGAGAAGGATATCGACGAGGGGCGAATCCCCAACATACAAAATTACAACTCCGTCTACGACCTCTCGAGCCCGTTTGCGACCTACTACCACACGGCCAGGGTCAGTTCCGACGGGCGCTTCGCGACCTTCATGTCGCTGCGCAGCCTGACCGAGTACGACAGCACCGACGCGCTCAGCGGCGAACCCGACGCGCAGGTCTACCAGTACGACGCGCAGAGCGAAGAGCTCCTCTGCGTCTCCTGCAACCCGAGCGGGGCGCGACCGGAGGGCAGGCAGCTCTCGGATCCCTACGCTCGTGCCCTCGAAGACCGGTTCACCGGGATCTGGGGGGCGGGCTGGATCCCCGGCCCCGAACGCTTCCTCGGCCACACCCGGGTGCTAATGGACGACGGCACCGTCTTCTTCAACAGCTTCGACGGCCTGGTCGCGCGCGACACCAACGGCGCCATGGACGTCTACCAGTGGAAGCCCGACGGCGTGCGCGGCTGCGATCGGCCCAAGGGCTGTGTCGAGCTGCTCTCCACCGGCCAGAGCCGCGACCACTCGCGCTTTATCGAAGCCGACGCCGACGGCTCGGAGGTCTTCTTCACCACCACGAGCTCGATCGCTCCCCAGGACCCGGGCTCGATCGACCTCTACGTCGCCAGGGAAGGCGGCGGCTACCCGCCGCCCCCGAGCCCGCCCGACTGCGCCGGGGACGGCTGCCACAGCGTCCCGCCGGCGCCGCGGATCCCGACTCCGGCCAGCGCCGGCTTCAAGGGAGCGGGCAACCCCGCCCCGCAGCGCAACTGCGGCGCCACGGCAAGGCGCGCGGCAAAGCTCAGCAGGCGGGCAAAGCGCCTGCGCCGCGCCGCCAAGCGCTCTTCGGCGGCCAAGCGCTCCAAGGCCCTGCGCCGCCGTTCGGTGCGGTTCTCCCGCAACGCCAAGCGGCTCAGCACCAGCGCCAAGCGCTGTAGGCGCGCCAACCGGAGGGCGAGCCGATGAGCGGGCGCGGAAAAGAGCACGGCAACCGGATCTCGAACGTGATCAAGGAGACGCCAAAGATGAAAGCCGCCAACCGCCTTCCGCGTCGCCATGGAGCGTTCGCCCTGCTCGTCGCCTGCTGCGCGCTGGCGCTGGCGGCCCTCGCTCCCGCCGGCGCTCAGGCCGACGAGATCGGCCTGGGCAACTTCGACGTCACTGCGACCAACGCCGACGGCACCCCCGCCACCCAGGCCGGCTCGCACCCCTTCGCCTTCACGACCGAGTTCAAAATCGACTACACCGAAGAAGGGGTTGACCCGGTCTTCGGCGTCCCCCTCTACTTCATCAGCGCCCAGCTCAAGGATCTGCTCATCGACCAGGCGCCGGGGTTCCTCGCCGACACGACGGTCTACCCGCGCTGCACGGCGGCGCAGTTCGCCGGCTTGGTAGGAGCGTTTTCGAGAAAATTGAAGGAAGAAAGGGCCTGTCCGAACGACACCGCGGTCGGCGTCGTCGGCAACGGAGTCTTCTTCCCCTGGCTCTGGACCGGCTCGGCCGTCTACAACATGGTGCCGCCGCCGGGCGCCCTGGCCCGCTTCGGCTTTCGCGTCGCCGAAGCGGTCAACGTCGTCATCGACATTACGGTCCAGGACACCCCTCCATACAACGGCGTCGCCAAGCTGCTCAATACTTCGCAGATCGCGCGCGTGTTCTACTCCGAGTTCCAGCTCTGGGGAAATCCGTCCGACCCCGCTCACGACAAAGTCCGCGGCGCCTGTTACCGGCAGGAAGAGGAATTCAACCCCTTCGCCGGCCCGGAAGCGATCGACTGGCAGTTCAAACCGAGCTCGGAAGCCTGCGAAGTCGCCCCGCGCGACGCTCTGCTCACCCTGCCGGCGAGCTGCCGCGGCCCGCAGCTGACCGCTTTCGAAGCCAACTCCTGGGAAGAGCCGGGTAGCTGGATCAGTGGCGGCTCGCTCAGCCATGACGACGCCGAACCGCCCAGCCCGCAGGGCTTCACCGGCTGCGAGAAGGTCTCCTTCTCGCCGGCGGTGAAAGCCAAGCCGACCACCGACTCGGCCGAGACCGGCACCGGCCTCGACGTCAACATCGAGTTCGACGACGAGGGCCTGAAGGACCCCAAAGGAACGGCCCAGTCGCAGGCGAAGAAGGTCGTCGTCACCCTGCCCGAGGGGATGACGCTCAACCCGTCGGCGGCGGAAGGGCTCGGCGTCTGCACGCCGGCCGATCTCGACCGCGAGACGCTCGGCTCCCAGGCGGGGGAGGGCTGCCCCAGCGGCTCCAAGCTGGGCACGGTGAGGGTCGAGTCGCCGCTTGCGCCGGAGCCGGTGCTGGGCAACGTCTACCTCGCCCAGCAGGACGACCCGGCGACGAGCGAACCGGGGGCGGAGAACCCCTTCGACTCGCTGATCGCCTTCCATATCGTGATCCGCAACAAGAACCTGGGCCTGTTGGTGAAGATCCCCGCCCGGGTCGATCCCGACCCGGTCACCGGGCAGCTCGTCACGACTGTGGAGGAAGCGCCCCAGCTGCCCTTCTCCAGCTTCCAATTCCACTTCAACGAAGGACTGCGCGCGCCGCTGATCAGCCCGCCGGCCTGCGGCGAGTACCAGACCAAGGTGGAGCTCTACCCCTGGTCGGACCCGAGCAACCCGCGCACGGTCCTCTCGGGCTTTGAGATCACCGCCGGTGTGGGCGAGGGCCCCTGCCCGCCGGGCGGCATCCCGCCCTTCGGCCCCGATTTCGAGGCCGGCTCGCTGAACAACAACGCCGGCTCCTACAGCCCCTTCACGATGCGCCTGCTGCGCGCCGACGGAGAACAGAACATGACCAAGTTCTCCGCGGTGCTGCCCCCCGGGGTTGTCGGCTCGCTGCGCGGAGTGGAGAAATGCGCCGACTCGGCGATCGGCGCCGCCAAGGCGAAGACCGGCCGGGAGGAGCTGGCCACTCCGAGTTGCCCGCCCAACTCCCAGATCGGCACCACCCAGGCCGGCGCGGGCGTCGGCTCGGCGCTGACCTACGTCGGCGGCACGACCTACCTCGGCGGCCCCTACAAGGGCGCCCCGCTCTCGGTGATCTCGATCACCCCCGCGGTCGCCGGGCCCTTCGACGCCGGCACCGTGGTCGTCCGCCTGGGGCTCGACCTCGACCCGAAAACCGCCGAAGTCGAGGTTGACGGAGCGGCATCGGACCCGATCCCCCACATCCTCAAAGGGATCCCGTTGAAGCTGCGCGACCTGCAGGTCAATGTCGACAGGCCGAACTTCACGCTCAACCCGACGAGCTGTGACGAATCGAGTGCCAAAGCGACCCTGTTCGGGAGCTACCTGAATCTCTTTGATCCCGCTGACGATGTCCCGGCCGACCTCGCGACGCGCTACCAGGCGGCCAACTGCCTCAACCTGGGCTTCGCGCCGAAGCTCGGCCTGAAGCTGAAGGGCGGAACGAGGAGGGGCAATTTCCCCGGCCTCAAGGCCCACTACAAACCCTTCTCGGGCCACGCCAACGTCAAAGACCTGGTCGTCAGGCTGCCGCGCAGCGCCTTCCTCGAACAGGGCCACATCCGCACGATCTGCACCAGGGTCCAGTTCGCCGCCGACAGCTGCCCCAAGGCGGCCCAGTACGGCTACATCCGCGCCTGGACCCCGCTGCTCGACGAGCCCCTGCAGGGCCCGGTCTACCTGCGCTCCTCAAACCACAAGCTGCCCGACCTGGTCTTCGACCTGCACGGCCTCGTGGATGTCGAGGTGCAGACCAGGATCGACTCGGTCAGAGGCGGGATCCGCGCCAGGGTCGAAAACGCCCCCGATGCGCCGATCTCACGGGTGATCCTCAACATGCAGGGCGGCAAAAAGGGCCTGATCGTCAACAGCCGCAACCTCTGCACGAAGAACAAGGCCAGGGCCAACGCCCGCTTCACCGCCCAGAGCGGCAAGCAGCTGGCCCGCAAGCCGGTCCTGCGCCCGCAGTGCCGCAAGCGCCGCAAGGCCAAGCGCGCCCGCCACTCGCGAGTGGCGGGCGTGACGCGCAGTAGCATCGCCGGCTGAGCAGTCGTGCGGGATGGCGCTCGTCTCCGGGCTCGTCTGGAGGGGCGCCTCCCGTCGATCGAACAGGCGCTGGTCACCCGGACGGTGGCCGTTTCCGATCCGTCCGAGATCTCCGACCCGGTTTATCGGGACGGGCTTCGGAACGCGATCTCCAGCGCTCTGGCCTATGGCCTCGCCGTGCTGGAAAATGGCGAGGGGAACCCCGAGCCTGTCCCGGTGGCGCTTTTGGCTCAGGCTCGCGTAGCGGCGCGCAACCGAGTGGGCCTTGGCACGGTGCTTCGTCGCTACTGCGCCGGCCATGGCGTGCTTGCCGATTTCCTCTTCGAGGAGGCGGGTAATGTCGGGCTTGCGACCGATTCTCTCAGGCGGATCCTGAACGATCAGTCTTCGGCTCTAGATCGTCTCCTGGCCACCGTCGGAGAGGAGTACCGCCGTGAGGCCGACCGTGGAACTGGCGGCATTCTCTCTCCCCAGCAGCGGCAGGCTGCGCAGCTGCGGCGACTGCTCGACGGAGAGCCCCTCGATACCTCGGAATTCGATTACGGGTTCGACGGGTGGCACATCGGGGCGATCGGAGTTGGAGGAGATGCGGCGGCCGCTTTTCGCAGCGCCGCGGTCTCCCTGAACCGCAGCTTGCTTGTCGTCACGCAACCGGGGGACTATGTATGGGCGTGGCTCGGGGGAAAGTCTCGGCCTACCCCCGATGACCTGGAACATCTCAGCCGAGACTGGAAGCCGCGGATGGCGGTGGCTGTGGGCGAGCCCGCCGAGGGCCTGGCCGGTTGGCGCCTGACTCATCGCCAGGCGGCGGTCTCGCTGCCGATCGCGCGCAGCTCACAGGAGGTCACCCGTTACGCGAACGTCATGTTGCTCTGCGCCGCGCTGGGCGATGAGCTGCTTGCCGCATCGTTACGCCAGCTGTACCTCGAGCCCCTGCGCACAGATGCGGACGACGGTGGGCCGCTGCTGAAGGCATTACGCGCCTACTTTGCCTCCGACCGCAACACGTCGTCCGCCGCCGCCGCACTCGGCTTGGACCGCCGCACAGTCAGCAGGCGTCTTCGCGCGGTCGAGCGAGCGCTCGCCCGTCCCGTCGTCGAGCTCGGCCCGGAGCTTGAGCTGGCCCTGCGTCTGGATCGACGCGGATGAACGCACAGCGCCGATAGATCCTCAAGTTGGCGTACGGGGGATCCAGGATGAGCTCACATTGTGCCTACATAGTTCCCGCGCGCGCTGTTTTGTAGCACGTGTGCGCAGCACGTCAAGCGCACACTCAGTCAATCGGGGCGGATCTCAGATCGCCCCCCAATAGGAGGAAACCATTGAACTTACTACGAGCAATGCTTCTGACCGCATTGGTGGCGCTGGTCGGCGCCGTCATGGCCAGTCCGGCGGCCGCCTCTGAAGCGCGGTTTCACACCGGCACTGAAACGCCGACGATCAAAGCGACCGCCACCGGAGTTCAGGAATGGCTTCATGCCGGCGGAAGCATGGAGTGTGAAGTTCCACCGTCAACCAGCGAAATCGCTAACGAAGACACCGAACTGGTCCTTCCGCTGATCGACCAGGAATGCGACCGAGAAGGGTACGCAGCCAGCGTCGCATATAACGGCTGCGCGCTTATTCTCAAGCCGGAAGAGCTCGCACCGGGGAAGTTGGAGGGTGCGGAACTAGGGGACGCCCCCGGCGAAAGCTGTTCAGCCGCCGTGGTGACCGGCTGGCCCAACCTGAAAAGCTGCGAAACCGACATTCCAGCGCAGTCTTTCACCGGGCAGCCTTACGCGGGTGGCGTCACCTACGAAAATATCGAAGAGGAAAATGTCAAAAAGGTGAAGATCGATGTTGAGGTTTCACCTGTGGCCGAAGGTGGGCCCCACTGCGGCGGGAGCGAATTCTCCTTTCCGCTCAATGCAGGTTGGGTAATCGCGGCCGAACAGGAAGGTTCCCCGGTTTCCATTTCCCTGGAGCTGGAAGGAGGCTGGGATCCGCCCTCCGGAGCGACCGAGTTCGAAGCTGAGTTCGCCCCGTATCATGGGTTTGCCAACAGCCTGTCGGCAGCGAACGCCCCAGGTGACGCGCTCGTTGTGGAGACCTATATTGGCTCGATGACGTGCGGCTACGACACATCCGGTTCGATGGCGGCGCAAGTCCTGTCCTCTGTTTCGGCGCGCATACATGATTCGGCTTGTTCTATCGACGTGCCCTTTTCCGAAGATGACCTTTCGGCGGAACTTGTCGGGAACGATTGCGATCTGAAATTCAGTGTCGAACCTGAAGGTTCACCCGTTACCGGAGATGTCGATCTGGTGTGCTGGGAAGAAAACAGCCTGGAAATCCTGGTTGATGAGGAATCCACGCAGATCTGCAGGTACGCGGTTCAGTCGCAAGATTCATCGGCGGTTTCGTATTCGAATGAAGGCGATACAGTGATTGCGGCTGTTGATGACGTGTCGTTCAGCGTGACACGGGTAAGCGGAAAATTCCTTGACTGTGGTAGCGCATCGCAAGAATGGGGGCTGGACGAAGGAGCCTTCGAGTTGAGCGCTGCAAACAGTCTCTTGCAGGCAATCGGCTTTCGGGTCGGCTGAGAAGGGAGGTGGGGCCGCGCGAGCCGGTCGCGGCCCCACCGGTTACCCTTGAGAAATGGAAAGAACGTCAAGCGCTTGCGAGGCCGCGGCGATCGCCGCGGCCGTCGCGCGCTTCGAGGCGGAGACGACTCCGGCCGCACCGGCTGAGGGAGACGCGGTGAGCCCGTGGCAGCGGGCGGCGCTGGCCGAGGGGGTCGGCGCGAAGGGCATCGTTCAGAGGCATCGCGAAGGAGGAGGAGTCAAATGGCAGTCGTGAAAATCATCGAGCTGGTCGGCAGCTCCAAGACGTCCACCGACGATGCGGCGAAGCAGGCGCTCGAACAGGCCCGCGGGACGCTGCGCAACATCCGCGCGGTCGACATCGTCTCGACCGGGATCCGCGGCGAGAACCTCGACGAGTACCGCGCCCACGTGAGGGTCGCGTTCCTGGTCGAGGGCACCGAGATCGATTGAGGCGACGCGGTGCACAGCTTCGGCGCGGCGCGGCAACGCTAGGATCGAGGCTGCCTTTACGCTAAAGTAAAGGAATGCCGCGTATCTCCACCAAGCATCAAGTGACCCTGCCGGTCGAGAGCCTCGAGGCGGCGGGATTGCGACCGGGCGACCAGGTCGTGATTGAGGCCGAGGGCGCCGACCGCATTGTCGTCCACCGCGCCGCCCCCGATCTGACGGCCGCGCTGGGGGTCTTCGATGGGCTCTACGAGCCCGGCTACCTCGAACGTCTGCGCGCCGAAGAGCGCGGCTGAGCACGGCGCCCAGTGGCTCCTTGCGTCCTCGACACCGATGTCGTGATCGCCGCCCTCGATCGCGCCGATGCCCATCATGCAGCCGCCGCGGCGGCCTTCGAGCGCTTCGCCGCCGAGGACGTCGAGCTGCTGCTCTGCACGGTCAATTACGCCGAGGCTCTGGTCCGGCCGGCCGAGGAGGAGCGCCGCCTGCGTGCCGCCATCGACGCAATCGCCTCACTCGGCATCCGCCTGCTCGCCCCCGACGCCGCACTCGCCCGCAACGCCGCCCGCCGCCGCGCGCTGGGCGTCAGCCTCGCCGACGGCTTCGCCCTCGCCACCGCCGAGCGCGCCGAGGCCGACCTCGCCTCCTTCGACAAGCGCGTCCGCCGCGCCCTGCGGCCGGCGGGCCTGCGCCTCACGCCCGCCCTGGCCTGAGACTCTTACTGCCTGTTCTGTTCGCATCAGCTGGTCTACAACTTAGTAATCTGCGCCATAGTTTCTCGGCACAGCGGCCCGCTTCACCCGGGTGAGCGTCACGCGGGAGCCCGCAGCTCGGTGAGCTGACGCTCGATCGTGGCGATCAGATCGTCGGGGACGCCCTCCGTTTCGTCGCGGGCGGCGGCGAGCGCGCCGGAGGCGCGGTCGAGGATGTCGTCGACGATCTCTGCTGCGCGATCCGGCGACATTTCCCAGCGCACGATCTCGTTGACGATTCTCTGCGCAGTCACGCGGTCGGTGCGCTGGACGCTGTCGACGTACATCGCCAGCCGGTCGTCTCCGTATTGCAGCGTGCACATCAGGTCGTAGAGCGGGGTCAGCGTCAGCCCGCCCGACGCGAGATGGAGCAGGGAGAGGTTCTTGGCGTGCGCGTCGCCGTTGCCGAGCACGACATTCAGGGCGATCGCCTGCGCCAACCTCTCCAGTGAGTCAGGCGTGGCGACTGACTGAACGATCCCGGCGATGCGGCGCAGGGACGGCCCGCCGTCCTCCTCGTACTTGGTGTCGGGCGGGGTGCCGGTCGCCTGGCAGAAGTCCTCCTGGTGGACGCGCTCGACCCCGCCGCCGGCGTCGACGGTGCGGTCGTAGCGCTCGACGACGATCAGCCTGCGGCCGGCGATCTCGGTCGTCTCGACCGCGGCGACATCAAGACCGAGGTGCTTGGCGATCCGCATGCAGAGCGCCTCGTTCTCGACGGTGTGCGGGTAGGCGGCGATCTCGGGCTTGAGGATGTGGGTCGAGGGCGTTCCGTCCACCGGCCGCCCCCAGGACGCGTCCGGCATCCGGGTGAGGAGGAGCTTCTCCTGGACGCCGGCGAGCGAGACCCGGACCCGCCCGCCGGCTCCGAGCGGCGCGCTGCGCAGGTCTCTGACCAGCGCCTCGAGCTCCCCAGGAGAGAGGCGCTCGGCAGTGGCCGTAGTCGGGGCGGGGGGAGGAGGGTCGTCGAGCGGCTGGATGACAACCGCGCCGGCGCAGTCCCGTCCCAGCGCCTCGATCAGGCCGAACGTGTCGTCTGCTCGCAGTCCCAGGTCCCTGGCGATCGATTTTCGCGGCTCCCCCTCGGGGAGGAGGCCGTCGAGAAAGGGGCGCGTGACGCCCTGCGTGTAGCGCTCGGGGCCGACGGGCAGCGACAGCGACAGCAGCGGCGTGGCCAGGTCGTAGCGGCCGAGCGTCTCTTCGGTGTAGGCGAGGCGGGGACGGCCGCGCTTGCGGTCGATCGTCGCCACGCGCTCGCCGTAGAGCCAGACGGCCAACTCGTCCGCCATCACCAGTCCGCCTTGTCGAGCGTCATCCGCACGCCGAGCTGTCGCAGCAACCGGAAGACCCGTTTCAGCTGCTCGGTTTCCTTGCCGTTCTCGAGCTCGGACAGGTAGCTGCGCTGCAGTCCGGCCAGGTCGGCCAGTTCTGCTTGGGTCAGGCTAGCCTCCCGGCGGTAGTGGCGGATCGCGTCTCCCAGGGATGCAGGGGCGTAGATGCGGAAACGGCTGCTTGGAGAGTGCTTCGGGTCTGTCGGCATAAGCAGACACTGTAGCGATGTCGTGATATTCAGTCAAGTCGCAATGTCGGAATATCCAGATTGCGACCGATCGGTCGCATTTCTTCCCTTCGGCTTCGGATTCGGGGAAATGGGACCGATCGATCCCATTTGGACCGTTGGTAGGGTTCGCGCCGATGGCCGACGAGGCACAGGACACGACCCGCGAGATCTCGCGCGACGAGGCGCAGAAACTGCTCGAGGACGGCGCGCAGCTGATCGACGTGCGCGCCTCTCACGAGTGGGACGCGGGGCGGATCGCCGGCGCGACGCACCTGCCGCTCGACGAGCTGGCCGGGCGCACCGGCGAGCTCGACCCCGAACGGCCGGTCGTCCTCTACTGCCGCGGTGGCAACCGCTCCTCGATGGCCGTTGATGCCCTCGCCGAGGCCGGGTTCGACGCGGCCAAGCTGACGGAGGGGATCGTCGGCTGGTCCGAGGCCGACCTGCCGCTCGAGCCCGACGGCGGCTACGTCGCCGAGTCCGGCGAGGCCGCGGCGGTCCTCGAGGCCCGCAAGCGGGCCACGCAGGGCTGATTCACCAGGCCGAACGCCCGGCCCAGACCTAAATCCCCTAATCCCAATCAGGTTTTGCTATTTTCCTCGCATGGAGGTAGCCGTAGACGAGGGCAAGCAGCAGCGCGGCAAGGGCCGGACGGGCACGCTCGAGAACCCGGAGACCTACGAGAACGTCCCCGGCAACGTGATCCCGATCATCGAGCGCGAGTTCGACGACTTCGACTCCGAAGCCGAGCAGTTCCTCGCCGGCAAGCTCGCCGAAGAGCAGTTCATCGGCTTCCGGCTCAAACAGGGCGTCTACGGCCAGCGCCAGGCCGACGTGCAGATGGTCCGCGTCAAGCTCCCCTTCGGCGGGGTCACGCCGGAGCAGATGGAGATGTTCGGCGAGGTCGTCGAGAAGTGGGCCCCGCTGAACAAGGGCCACATCACGACCCGCCAGAACATCCAGATCCACCACGTGCCGCTGCGCGACATGGAGTCGCTGCTGCGCGAAATCTCCGCCGTCGGGCTCTCCTCGCGCGAGGGCTGCGGCAACACGATGCGCAACGTCACCGGCGACCCCTGGGCCGGCGTCGCCGCCGACGAGGTCTTCGACCCGACCCCCTACGCCGGCGCCTACGTCCGCTATTTCGTCCGCCACCCGACGACGCAGCTGATGCCGCGCAAGATCAAGACCTCCTTCACCGGCTCCGACGAGGACCGCGCGATCAGCGGCATCCACGACATCGCCTTCCTCAGCCGCGAGCGCGACGGCGTCAAGGGCTTCGAGATCCGCGTCGGCGGCGGCACCTCGATCATGGCCCGGGTCGCGCCGACCCTCTACGACTTCGTCGAGGCCGACAACGGCGACTACATCAAGGTCGCCGAGGCGGCGCTGCGGATCTTCGACCGCCAGGAGTGGCTGCGCGTCAACCGCGCCCGCGCCCGGATCAAGGTGCTGGTCGACAAGATCGGCATCGAGGCCTTCCGCGAGCAGGTCGACGCCGAGCTCGAGGGCGATTGGGTCGACGAGCGCGAATTCGGCCCCGAGCTGGTCGAGCGGCTGCGCTTCGACGACGAGGAGGAGGAGCGCGCGCCCGAGGCGCCGCCCGCCGCCGCCTCGCCGAACGGCGACCGCACCGAGTTCGACCGCTTCATCGAAGGCAACGTGCAGCCGCAGCGCCAGGAGGGCTTCGTCGCGGTCGAGGTCAAGATCGAGCGCGGCGATCTGACCCCGGAGCAGTTCCGCGGGCTGGCCGCGATCATGCGCGAGTTCACCGGCGGCTACGCGCGCAGCACCGTGCAGCAGAACCTGGTCCTGCGCTGGGTCCGCGACGAGGCGCTGTACGAGGTCTGGCAGCGGCTCGAGGCGCTCGGCCTGGCCGAGGCCGGCGCGCGCGAGATCACCGACACGGTCAGCTGCCCCGGCACCGACAGCTGCAAACTCGGGATCACCAGCTCGATGGGCCTGAACCAGGCGATCAAAGAGCGGCTGGTCGAGATGGACATCACCGACCCGCTGACCCGCAAGGTCCACATCAAGATGAGCGGCTGCCCGAACGGCTGCAGCCAGCACCACATCGCCAACATCGGCTTCTACGGCGCCTCGCTGAAAGTCGGCGGCCGCCCGGTGCCCGCCTACATCCCGCACATCGGCGGCAACTACGAGGGCGGCGAGGTCATCTTCGGCACGCGACTCAAATCGCGCCTGCCGGCCAAGCGCGTGCCCGAGGCGGTCGAGCGCTGGATCCGCCTCTACGAGGCCGAGCGCGAACAGGGCGAGGAGTTCAACCCCTTCGCCGAGCGCGTCGGCGCCGCCCGCTTCGAAGAAGAGATCAAGGAGCTGACGCTGCCGGCCGAGTTCAGCCTCGAGACGATGCAGCAGTTCATCGACTGGAACCGCCAGAGCCCCTACAAAGTCGAGCGGGGCGAGGGCGAGTGCGCGATATGAGCCCGGTCGCAACTCCGACAACCCCGGAGCTCGACGCAGAGGCCGTCGCCGCCGAGCTCGAGCCGAAGAACGCCACCGAGGCGATCGAGTGGATGTTCGAGACCTTCGGCCAGAGCCACTACATCGCCTGCTCGTTCCAGAAAACGAGCTCGGTCACGGCGCACCTGGCGAGCCAGGTCAACTCCGACGCGCGCTTCTTCTACCTCGACACCGACGTTCTCTTCGACGAGACCTACGAGACGCGCGACAGGCTCGCCGAGCAGCTCGGGGTCGAGTTCGACCGCTTCCACAACCTGACGCTCGCCGAGCAGGCCGCGCAGTACGGCGACGAGCTTTGGAAGACCGACCCCGACGCCTGCTGCGGCCTGCGCAAGGTCGAGCCGATGCGGCGCGCCCTCTCTTCCGTAGACTGCTGGCTCGCCGGCGTCCGCCGCGAGGACTCAGCCAGTCGCGCCAAGACCCCGAAGTTCACCTGGGACAAGCGCTTCGAGCTGTGGAAGCTGAACCCGATCGCGGACTGGAGCGAGCGCGACGTTTGGAACTACATCCGTGAGCACCACCTCCCGTACAACCCTCTGCACGATCAGGGCTACCCCTCGATCGGCTGCACCCACTGCACGAAGCCGGTCGGGCCGGGAGGCTCGCCGCGCGCCGGTCGCTGGGCGGGCACGCAGAAGACCGAGTGCGGGATCAACTAGCGGCTCGAGCGAGCGCCGCCGCCGACCTTCCTGAACCGACCCCCGAACGATTGGTGAGACACCCGCATGAGCGAGACGATGACTGAGCTTTCCCTGACCCTTGACGAGCGCCACACGGCCGACTTCGAGATGATCGGCAACGGCGGCTTCGCGCCGCTGACCGGCTTCCAGGGCTCCGCCGACTGGGAGCGCGTCTGCGCCGAGATGCGCACCGCCGACGGCGAGTACTGGCCGATCCCGATCACCCTCGCGACCGAGCTCGAGTGCGAGGTCGGCGACACGGTTGCGCTCTCCAGCGACGAGGGCAAGGCGCTGGGCCGGATCCGGGTCGAGGAGATCTGGGAGCGCGACGCGCGCAGCGAGGCCGAGCGGGTCTACGGCACGACCGACGAGGAGCACCCGGGCGTGGCCGCGATCTACGCCGAGGGCAGCCGCTGCATCGCCGGCCCGATCGAGGTCGACGCGCTGCCCGATCACGAGGAGGCCTTCATGCGCCGCTACAAGACGCCGGCCGAGCACAAGGCCGACTTCGAGGCGCGCGGTTGGAAGAAGATCGTCGCCTTCCAGACCCGCAACCCGATCCACCGCGCCCACGAGTACCTGACCAAGGCCGCGCTGGAGACCTGCGACGGGCTCTTCATCCACCCGCTGATCGGCAAGACCAAGGCCGGCGACATCCCCGCCGACGTGCGCATGCGCTGCTACGAGGTGCTGATGGAGAAGTACTACCCCGAGGACCGGGTCGTGCTCGGGGTGAAGCCGGCGAAGATGCACTACGCCGGCCCGCGCGAGGCGGTCCTGCACGCGATCGTCCGCCGCAACTACGGCGCCACGCACTTCATCGTCGGCCGCGACCACGCCGGCGCCGGCGACTACTACGGCACCTACGACGCGCAGCAGATCTTCGA
This sequence comes from Solirubrobacterales bacterium, assembly GCA_035759115.1. Lineage (GTDB taxonomy): Bacteria > Actinomycetota > Thermoleophilia > Solirubrobacterales > 70-9 > VRUE01. The sequence continues at coordinate 16,451 of DASTVL010000268.1, forward strand.
GACGATCGACATCGACGAGCTCGGGATCGAGCCGCTGATGTTCGAGCACACCTTCTGGTGCAACAAGTGCGAGGGTCTGGCCTCGAACAAGACCTGCCCCCACGAGAAAGAGGACCGCCTCTTCCTCTCCGGCACCGCGGTCCGCGAGATGCTCGGCAACGGCCAGCGGCCGCCGCACGAGTTCTCCCGCGACGAGGTCGCCGACATACTCATCGACGCTTACAAGGAGGACTGACGTAGACATGGCTGACGCGCAAGGATTCACCCTCTGGTTCACCGGGCTCTCGGGCGCGGGCAAGACGACGATCTCCCGGCTGCTGGAGGGCCACCTGCGCGAGCGCGGCTCGAAGCTGGAGATCCTCGACGGCGACATCGTGCGCGAAAACCTCTCCAAGGGGCTCGGCTTCTCGAAAGAGGACCGCGACACGAACATCCGGCGGATCGCCTTCGTCGCCGACCTGCTCAGCCGCAACGGCGTGCCGGTGATCACCGCGGCGATCTCCCCCTACGC
>DASTVL010000269.1:0-2823 GCA_035759115.1 Solirubrobacterales bacterium
GGCAACCAGGCGGTCGCGACGCGCGGGTTCGAGGTCGACACCGCGTTGCCGCCGGCGCCGGTGCTGAGCGCGACCGCGCCGGGCTCGCCGGCCAACCACAACTCGCCGCTGGTGCTGGGCGAGGCGCAGGCGGGGACGACGCTGCGGCTGTATGTGGGGGGATGCTCGGGGGGGCCGATTGACACCTTCGGGGCCGCGCAGCTCGAAGCGGGTGTCGAGGTCTCCGTGGAGGACGACTCGGTGACTGTCTTCCGCGCCACCGCGACGACCGAAGCCGGCAACACCTCCGGCTGCTCGGAACCGCTGGCCTATGTCGAGGACTCGGCCGATCCTGAGACGACGATCGACGTCGGTCCGCCCGCGCTGGGCAACAGCGCCACGGCGGCGTTTGAGTTCTCCGGCGCGGACTCGGGCGGCTCGGGTGTGGCGTCGTTCGAGTGCCGGGTCGACTCTGAAAGCGTCGACGCCTGGGAGACGTGCAGCTCCGGAATCGAATTCACCGGACTGGCCGAGGGCCAACACAAATTCGAGATCCGCGCGATCGACGAGGCCGGCAACGCCGATCAGAGCCCCGCCGTCCACCAGTGGCAGATCGACCTGACCGCCCCGCAGCCGGCCATCGACTCGCTCTCCAAAGCGCTGCTCAAAGCCGGGGAGAGCAGTGAAGTCGAGTGGCACGCAAACGAGAACGGGGCCTTCGAGCTGCGCGTCGGCGGCGCTGACTGCGAAACCGGGGCCGTGGTCGAGTCGGGCGCCTACGACACCCAGACCGCGCCCCGCCTCTCCAACGTGAGCGCCGCGCAGCTCGTCGAGGGCGCCAACACGCTGCGCCTCTGCCTGACCGACGCGGCGGGCAACCGCGGCGCGGCGACCGCAGCGATCGCGAAGGACAGCGTCGCGCCGCAGACGGCGATCACGCTCAAACCGGCCGCCAAAACCAACAGCACCGCAGCGAGCTTCGAGTTCACCGGCACGGACCCCGGCGGTTCGGGGCCGGCGAGCTTCGAGTGCCGTCTCGACGGCGGCGCCTGGATGGCCTGCGCCTCTTCCCAGGCATACGCCGATCTCGGCGAGGGCCAGCACAGCTTCGCCGTCCGCGCGCTCGACAACGCCGGCAATCGCGATCAGAGCCCGGCCGAGTTCGAGTGGCAGGTCGACCTGACCCCGCCGGCGGTCCAGGTCGAGTCCGGCCCGGACAACCTGACCAGCAACCCCTCGCCCAGCTTCGGCTTCTCCGCCGAGGCCGGCGCCGCCCTCGCCTGCTCGATCGACACGGGCGCCCCGAGCTTCGGTCCCTGCTCGAAAGCGACCTCCCACACGCCGGCCACCCCGCTCTCCGACGGCGCCCACGCCTTCCGCGTGCGCGCCACCGACGCTGCCGGCAACGAGGCCGTCGCGGCGCGGGACTTCGAAGTCGACGCCACCGCCCCACCGTCGCCGCAACTCGACTCGACCTCCCCCGCCTCGCCCGCCAACGAGAACGAGCCGCTGCTTCTCGGCAGCGCTTTGGCCGACGCCACGGTGGACCTGTTTACCGGCGGGTCCTGCTCGGGATCGCCGATCGCCACGTTCTCCGATGCAGAACTGGAAGCGGGGGTCGCCGTGCCGGTGCCCGACAACTCGACGACCGTCTTCCGCGCCACGGCGAGCGACACCGAGAGGACGTCGGGCTGCTCGGAACCGCTCATCTACGTCGAGGACTCGAGCGCCCCGCAGACGACCATCGCCTCCGCCCCGCCCGCGACGACGCTCTCCACCTCGGCCAGCTTCTTCCCGGCCTCGAGCGAGCCCGACTCGAACCTCGAGTGCAGCCTCGACGGCTCGCCATTCGAAGCCTGCGGCTCCCCCACCTCCTACGCCGAGCTGGCGCTCGGACCACACACCTTCTCCGTGCAAGCCACCGACCCCGCGGGCAATCTCGACCTCACTCCCGCCGAGTTGACGTGGACGGTCGATCCCCCACCCACGGCAACGTCGGCATGCGACGACGGCGGAGTCGAGGCGACCACCGCAACGGGGGTCCGCGCCGCCGTGCAGACCGGCGAAGATGTCTGCGTCACCGCCGCCGTCGGCGACGTCAATCTGAGCGACCTCGGCGCCCGGCCCGTCGTGATCAGCACCGCGCCCGAGGGCTCGATCGACGACATCGACCTCGCCTCGACCACCGACCTGACGATCAGCCGCGCGCGCTTCCGCACGACCACGCTGCGCAACTCGCACCGCACGCGGCTGCTCGAGAACACGATCGGCGGCACGCCCGCCGAACGGGTCCTCGATCAGCTGATCTTCATGCCCACCGACAACGACGACGTGGCGATCGAAGGCAACGACCTCGGCTGGACGATCGCCGACAACGGAGGAAACAGCGGCTACGGATGCCGCTGCTACGGCGACCTCGACCGCCTCCGCTTCGCCGGCAACAAGCTGCACGACCTGGCGGCCGACGGCTTCCAGGGCGTCGGCGGAGTCGACGTGACGATCGACCGCAACGAGATCGGCCCGGTCGGCCGCAACCCCGGGTCGAACGAGCACACCGACAACATCCAGATCACCGGCAACGAAGCGAATCTGCGGATCACGAACAACTGGATCCACCACCAGGGCTACTACGAAGGCGAAGTCACCGCGAACGCCGGCTCGACCTACATCCACGGCGGCAGCACCGGCTCGCTGCGCTTCGAAAACAACCTGATCGAAACCGCCCAGGGGCGGACCGAGATCTGCGGCCTCGGCACCGGCGGCAGCGAGCGCTCCAACCTGACCGTGCGCCGCAACACCTGGGTCGACGGCGGCATCGCCTTCAACGGCTTCCCGGGCTTCGAG
>DASTVL010000270.1:0-2099 GCA_035759115.1 Solirubrobacterales bacterium
CGAACTACGTGCCGCTTCTATCTCGGAGATTTCAGGGCTCGCGCTCACCCAGCCTCCGGCGGCGCCGGGAGAGCAGGATGAAAGAGCCTGCAGCCCAGACCTGAACTGCAGCAGAATGTATTCGCTGTTGATCAGCGTGGAATAAGGACCCCGCTTACGGGGTGATCGGCTTCCAAAAGGGACCCCCTTTGCGAGTGGGTCCACAGTGCTCCCGAGGGACGATCGGGAGCCGAGATTGGGATGCTGGTTGTGGAGACGATCGCCAAGATCCGGCGCGCGTATTTCGTCCAGAAGAAGGCGATCAAGGAGATCTGCCGGGAGCTGAAGGTCTCGCGGAAGACGGTGCGCCGGGTGGTGCGCAGCGGGGTGACGGCGTTCGTCTACGAGCGCAAGGTGCAGCCGCAGCGGAAGATCGGACCGTGGCGTGAGGAGCTCGACCGGTCGTGTCCCTTGGAGTGGTGTAGCTGGCGAGGCCAGCGTGCGCTCCGGCATGGCCGGGCCGATCAGTCCGCCAAGGGCAGGCCGATGATGGGATCATCTGCGACGGGGGCGATGGTCTCAAGGGTCATGTAGCGGGAGCGCTGGACGGCCCACTCGTCGTTCTGTTCGAGGAGGATGGCGCCGACGAGACGCGTGATGGCGGCCTCGTTGGGGAAGATGCCGACGACCTCGGTGCGGCGCTTGATCTCGCCGTTGACGCGCTCGAGGGGGTTGGTCGAGTGCAGCTTCGCCCGGTGCTGGGCCGGAAAGGTCATGTAGGCGAGCACGTCGTCCTCGGCTTCGTCCATCAGGGCGGCGAGCTTCGGGACCTTGGGGCGGAGCTGGTCGGCGACGCGGCGCCACTGCTGTTTCGCACTCGTCGCGTCGTTCTGGGCGAAAGCCGTGGCCACGAAGGCGGAGACGACGCGGCGGCCGCTCTTGCCGGCATGAGCCAGCGCGTTCCTCATGAAGTGGACGCGGCAGCGCTGCCAGGTGGCGTTGAGGATCTTCGAGACCGCCGCCCTGATGCCCTCGTGGGCGTCGGAGATCACGAGCTTCACCCCGCGCAGGCCGCGGCGGGCGAGCTTGCGGAGGAAGGCGGTCCAGAAGGGCTCGGCCTCGGACGGACCGATGTCCATGCCGAGGACCTCGCGGCGGCCGTCGGCGTTGACGCCGACCGCGACGATCACCGCCACCGAGACGATCCGCCCGTTCTGCCGTACCTTCAGATAGGTCGCGTCGATCCACAGGTAGGGCCAGTCGCCTTCCAGCGGGCGGTCGAGGAAGGCGCCCACCCGCTCGTCGATCTCGGTGCAGAGACGGCTCACCTGGCTCTTCGAGACGCCGCCCATCCCGAGCGCCTTGACGAGGTCGTCGACCGAGCGCGTTGACACCCCCTGGATGTAGGCCTCCTGAATGACGGCGGTCAGTGCCTTCTCCGCCAGCCGCCGCGGCTCCAGAAAGCCCGGGAAGTACGAGCCTTTCCTGAGCCTCGGGATGCGCAACTCCACCGTCCCGGCGCGGGTCTCCCACACCCGGTCCCGGTAGCCGTTGCGCTGGACCAGACGCTCGGCGCTCTTCTCGCCCCAGGCGGCACCGGTCAGCCCACCCACTTCCAGCTCCATCAGCCGCTCCGCGGCAAAGCCGATCATCTCGCGCAGGAGGTCTGCGTCCGGGGCCTTCTCCACCAGGCTGCGCAGGTTCATCATCTCGTCGGTCATCGTGGGGTCTCCGATCAGGTTGGCTTTTCGCAAACCCGACCCTACCGAAGAACCCGCGATGACCACCGCGCCGCCGCCCGCCCGCCAGCGCCTCAATCCGCGCAGGCGGGCGGCGCGCTACCGTCGAGCTACACCATCACCAGGGACACGACCCGCAGCCGGATCGGGAGAACGCTTTCGCGGGGGTTCGGGAAATCCTCGGACGGGGCGGCGACCCTCTGAGAGACATGGCCGAGCGGCAAGCTCGCGTGAAGGCGCGGACCTTCGGCGAGATCGCCGACGAGCTGATAGAGATGAAGGCGCCGAGCTTCCGCAATGCGAAGCATCTCGACCAGTGGCGGATGACGCTGGCCGTCTATGCAAAGTCGCTGCGCAAGCTGCCGGTGGCGGAAGTCTCGA
>DASTVL010000271.1:0-5423 GCA_035759115.1 Solirubrobacterales bacterium
CCTTGTCCTGCGGCTCGTCCTCGTACATGGCGATCTCCTCGATCACCACCTGGCGCTCCGAGTCGATGTCCGGGTAGGCCGGCCGGAGCACCATGTCCTGGAGCACGTCGAAGGCGCGCTCCAGGTGGTTGTCGAGGAAGCGCGAGTGCAGGTGCGTCGTCTCCTTGCCCGTCGCCGCGTTGACCGAGGCGCCGAGCCCGTCGAAGAGCTCGGAGATCTCGATCGCCGAGTAGCGGGCGGTGCCCTTGAACAGCAGGTGCTCGAGGAAATGCGAGACGCCCGCCTGGGCGAGCGTCTCGTTCCTCGATCCGGTGCGGACCCAGAGCCCGAGCGCGACGGAGCGGACCGAGGGAACCTCCTCGGTCACGACCCGTACACCCGAGCCCAGCTCGCTTAGCTGCGCGGCCGGCAAGGTGCTTAGTCGCGCCGCTCGCGCTCGCGCCGGCGGCCCCGGTCGCGACCGCCACCGCCGCCACCGCGACCCCGGTCGCCGCCGTTGCGGCGCGGGCCGCCGTCGCCGGAGCCGACCGAGGCCAGCTCCTCCGCCGACTTGCCCGCCACCGACGGGTCGTCGGAGAGGCGCAGGCCGATGCGGCCGCGCTCGCGGTCGACCTCGACCACGGTGACGTCGATCACGTCGCCGGAGCTGAGCACGTCGTCGACCGAGTCGACCCGCTCGCCGGGCTTGACGTTGGAGATGTGCAGCAGGCCGTCGGTGCCCTTGACGAGCTCGACGAAGGCGCCGAACGTGGTCGTCTTGACGACCTTGGCGGCGGGGTACTTGTCGCCGACTTCGGCCTCCTTGGTCATCGACTCGATCCGCGCGACGCAGGCTTCGACCAGTTCCCCGGTCGGGGCGTAGATGCGGATCGTGCCGTCGTCCTCGACGTCGATCTCGGCTTCGAACTCCTCACAGAGGGCGCGGATCGTTTCCCCGCCTTTGCCGATCACGGCGCCGATCTTCTCCGGGTCTATCTTGATCGACTCGATCCGCGGCGCGTGCTGGGAGAGGATCTCCCGTGGGCCGTCGATCGCCTCGGCCATCTTGCCGAGGATGAACTGGCGGCCCTTGTTGGCCTGCTCCAGAGCGTCGGTGAGGATCTCGAAGGTGACGCCGGTGATCTTGATGTCCATCTGCAGGGCGGTGATCCCGTCCGCGGTGCCGGCGACCTTGAAGTCCATGTCGCCGAGATGGTCCTCGACGCCGGCGATGTCGGTCAGGACGATGTAGTCGTCGCCCTCTTTGATCAGGCCCATCGCGACGCCCGCGACCGGCGCCGAGACCGGCACCCCGGCCGCCTGCAGCGCCATCGAGGAGGCGCAGACCGAGCCCATCGAGGAGGAGCCGTTGGACTCGAGCGTCTCCGAGACCACCCGCAGCACGTAGGGGAAGCTCTCTTCGTCGGGGATCGTCGCCTCGAGCGCCCGCTCGGCGAGCGCGCCGTGGCCGATGTCGCGGCGCTTCGGGCCGCGCATGAAACCCGCCTCGCCGACCGAGAAGGGCGGGAAGTTGTAGTGGTGCCAGAAGCGTTTGGTCGTCTGCAGCCCGAGCGTGTCGAGCCGCATGTCCATCCGCGTCGTGCCCAGCGCCACGTTGGAGAGGATCTGGGTCTCGCCGCGGGTGAACAGCGCCGAGCCGTGCACGCGCGGGGAGATGTCGACCTCGCACTCGATCGGCCGGATCTCGTCCTGGGCGCGCCCGTCGGGGCGCTTCTTGTCGACCGCGATCGCCTTGCGGATCGTGTCCTTCTCGACCGCGGCGAAGGCGGCCTTGACCTCGGACTGGCGCTCGCCGTCGGCGTCCTCGTCGCCGCTCTCCGGCGCGTACTTGGCGACGACCTCGTCCTTGACGCCGTCGATCGCCTCGTAGCGCTCGAGCTTGCCCTCGGTCGCGATCGCGTCGACCAGCGCCTGGCCGTGCGAGGAGCGGATCTCGTCGAGCAGCGACTCGTCGATCTCGGGCGCCTCGACCTCGACCTTCTCCTTGCCGGCTTTCTGCTGCAGCTCGTCCATCGCCGCGACGAGCTTCTTGATCTCGCCGTGGGCGATGTCGAGCGCGTCGAGGATCTCCTGCTCGGTGACGCCGTCGGCGCCGGCCTCGACCATCAGGATCGCCTCCTCGGTGCCGGCGACGATCAGGTCCAGCTCCAGCTCCTCCATCCGCTCCTCGGGCGGGTTGACGACGAAGTCGCCCTCGAGCTTGCCGATCCGCACCGCGCCGACGTGCGCGGCGACCGGGACCGGCGAGATCGCCAGCGCCGCCGAGGCGCCGTTCATCGCGAGGATGTCGTAGGGGTGGACGTGGTCGACCGAAAGCGGGGTCGCGACCAGCTGCGTCTCGTAGTGCCAGCCCTTGGGGAAGAGCGGCCGGATCGGCCGGTCGATCATGCGCGCGGTCAGCGTCGCCTTCTCGCTCGATTTGCCCTCGCGGCGAAAGAAAGAGCCGGGGATCTTGCCGGCGGCGTACATCCGCTCCTCGATGTCGACGGTGAGCGGAAGGAAGTCGACGTCGCGCAGGTTGCCCATCGTCGCGGTGCAGAGCACCTTCGTGTCGCCGGACTCGACGACCACGGCGCCGCCTGCCTGCCTGGCCAGCTTGCCCGTCTCGAATGAGATCTGGTCCTCGCCGATCTCCGCCGAAACACGGCTTACGTCAAACATGCTCATAGGTTTTGTTACCTCCGGCCGCCCGGATGGCGGCGATCTGCTTTCAGAACTCTCGTTCTCTGTCCCGCGGGAGACTACAGGCCTAGCGGCGCAGACCGAGTTCGGCGACCAGGGCGCGGTAGCGCTCGAGGTCGGTGCGCTCCAGGTAGCGGAGCATGCGGCGGCGCTTGCCGACGAGCATCAGCAGGCCGCGGCGCGAGTGATGGTCCTTGGCGTGCGAGCGCAGGTGCTCGGTGAGCTCGTTGATGCGCTCGGTGAGCAGGGCGATCTGCACCTCGGCCGAGCCGGTGTCCTGCTCGGCGCGGCCGAACTTGCCGATCAGCTCGCTCTTCTTCTCCTTGGTCAGGCTCATGATGCGTCGGTGAAGCTAGCACAGACACGCTTCGCGTCCTCGACGTCGATCCGCATCTGGGCGATCAGCTCCTCGACGCTCGCGAAGCGCCTCTCGCCGCGCAGGCGCTCGACGAAGGCGACCCGCAGGGTGCGCCCGTAGAGGTCTTCCTCGCGGTCGATCAGGTAGGTCTCGATCAGCACCCCGCGGCCGCTGTCGAAGGTCGGGCGGACACCGACGTTGACGGCGGCGGGGACGCCGTCGGCGAAGGCGGCGAAGACCCCGTGCCCGGGATAGGCGAGCCTGTCGTCGGGGACGATGTTTGCCGTTGGGAAGCCGAGCTCGCGGCCGCGCTGGTCGCCCTCGACGACGGTGCCCTCGACCATGAACGGGGCGCCGAGGCAGTGTCGCGCGCCCTCCATGTCCCCCGCCGCAACCAAAGCCCGTATCCGCGTCGAGGAGACGGTCTCGCCGTCGACCTCGACCAGGGGGACGACGCGGGTCTCGAACTCCGGGTGCGCGGCGAGCATCGCCGGGTCGCCCTTCGCCCTGGCGCCGAAGCGGAAGTTCTCGCCGACCGAGACGCGCTCGGCGCCGAGCCGCTCGATCAGGACGCGCTCGACGAAGTCCTCGGCCGAGCGCGCGGCGAACTCGCGGTCAAAGGGGATGACGACGAGCTCGCGGATGCCGAGGCCCTCGATCACATCGCGCTTGACCCCGAACGGCATGATCAGCTTCGGCAGCGCCGAGGGGTGGATCACCGAGAGCGGGTGCGGGTCGAAGGTGAGCACCGTGTCGGCGCCCTCGATAACCGCCCGGTGGCCGCGGTGGACGCCGTCGAAGGTGCCGATCGCGACCCTGCGCGGTCGCGGCTCGACGTCGGGCAGGCTGGTGACCTCGATGTTCGCCATCAGCGCATCGCCTCCGCCGCGGCCGGGATCAGCGCGCCGACCCGCTCGGCGGTGACCTCCTCGCCCGCGTCCTCGACCCGGAAGGGCCCGACCGCGGTGCGGCGCAGCTCGCTGCAGTAGGCGTCGCCGAGGGTCTCGACCAGGCTGCGCACGTAGGTGCCGGTCGAGCACTCGATCTCATAGCGCGCGGTCTCGGCGTCGTGGCAGAGCAGCTCGGCGCGGTGGATCTCGACGTCGCGCGGCGGCGTCGCGACGGTCTCGCCGCGCCGCGCCTTGCGGTAGAGGCGCTCGCCGCCGACCCTCACGGCTGAGGTCATCGGCGCCCGCTGGCGCACGGTGCCGGTCGGCAACTCGAGCGAGGCGGGGATCGCCCCGGTCTCGGTCAGCTCGCCTTCGGGGTCGCCGCTGCTCGAGCGCCAGCCGAGCCGCGCGGTCGCCAGGTAGGTCTTCGGCAGCTCGGTGAGAAAGCGCTGCAGCCGCGTCCCCCCGTCGAGCAGGACCAGCAGCAGCCCGGTGGCGAAGGGGTCGAGCGTGCCGGCATGGCCCGCCTTCGCGCAGCCGCGCTCGCGCCGCACCGCTTCGACCAGCGCGCGCGAGGTCGTTCCGGCCGGCTTGTCGCAGAGCAGCAGCGTCAAGAGAGCTGTGCGGAGACCTCGCTGCAGAGCAGGTCGACGAGTGCCGCGGGCTCGAGATCGGTGGAGAAGCCGGCCGCCCGCTTGTGCCCGCCGCCGCCGCTGCCGCGGGCGATCGCGGAGACGTCGACGGCGCCGTCGCTGGAGCGCAGGCTGACCTTGCGCGCGGCCCTGCCGCGGTCGCCGAGGTCGCGGATCAGCGCCGCGACGCGGGCGCCGTCGACCGAGCGCAGGTGGTCGATGATCCCCTCGGTCATCTCCTCGCCGGCGCCGCTCGCCGCGTAGTCGGCCTCGGTCACGTAGGCGAGCACGAGCGCCCCGTCGCAATGGTGCTGGATCCCTTCCAGGGCGCGCGAGAGCAGCCGCAGCTTCTCGATCGGCACGCGCTCGTAGAGCCGACGGTAGGTCTCGTCGACATCGACCCCGGCTTCGATCAGGTCGGCGGCGATGCGGTGGGTGCGCGCGTTCGTGTTGTCGTACATGAACTTGCCGGTGTCGGTGATCAGGCCGACGTAGAGCGCCGTCGCCATCTCCGGCGTCAGCCGTGCGCCGAGCAGGATCGCCAGCTCGTAGACGATCTCGGCCGTGCAGGAGGCGTCGACCTCGACCAGGTTGACGTCGCCGAACATCGTGTTGTCGTGGTGGTGGTCGACGTTGATCGTGAACAGGTCCTCGGCGGCGAGAAAGTCGACCGGCATGCGGTCGATGTTGCCGCAGTCGAGGAAGATCGCCGTGCGGTCCGCCATGTCGGCGGGCGCCTCGTGGAAGACCTCCTCCAGCGGCAGGAAGCGGTACTCGATCGGCAGCGGGAACTCCTTCGCGGCGAGGAACATCACCGAGTCCTTGCCCAGCTGGGTGAGCAGGTGGTGCATGCCGAGCAGC
>DASTVL010000272.1:0-3428 GCA_035759115.1 Solirubrobacterales bacterium
CAACGAGGGCCTGCGCGCCTTCAAGCGCTCCTGGGGCGCCGAGGAGCTCGAGCTCTCCTACACCTACCTGGCCGAGCGCGCGCCCTCGCCCGAGCCGGGCCTGCGCGAGCGGGTGCTCGGGGCGACGATCCGGCGCTCGCCGCCGCTGGTCGGCCGGCTGATCGGCGAGGCCCTCTACCGCCATGCCGGCTGAGCCGATGCGAGCCGGCGAGCGACCCGACCTGACGGTTATCACCGTGACCCACAACGGGCGCGAGATGGCGCTGCAGACGCTGCGCTCGGCGCTCGGCGCGCAGGGCGAGATCGCGGTCGAGTGGCTGGTCGTCGACGCCGCCTCCGCGGACGGCACGCCGGAGGCGATCGAGGCCGAGCTGCCCGAGGTGCGGGTGATCCGCGCCGAGAACCGCGGCTTCGCCGCCTCCAACAACGTCGCCCTGCGCGAGGCGCGCGGGCACTACGTGCTGCTGCTCAACCCCGACGTCGAGATCCGTAACGGGACGCTGGCCGACCTGGTCGCGGCGATGGACGCCCGGCCCCGCCTCGGCATGGCGGGCGTCCTCCAGCGCGGCACGGGCGGTGAGCTGCAGGAGTCGATCCGGCGCTTCCCCTCGCCGCTGCGCAGCCTCGGCGAGTCGCTCTTCGCCGCCCACTGGCCGGTCGCGCGCACGCTGCAGGAGCTGGAGACGCGGCCCGAGCGCTACGCCCGCGAGCAGCGCGCCGAGTGGCTGGTCGGCGCCTTCCTGATCGCTCGCCGCGAGGCGGTGCGGGCGGTCGGGCCGATGGACGAGCGCTTCTTTCTGTACTCCGAGGAGATCGACTGGTGTTACCGCTTCTGGCGCGCCGGCTGGCCGCTGGCGCACCTGCCGGAGATCGAGATCACTCACCACGGCGGCGGCCGCTCGCGCGGCGACCTGATGGCGCAGCTGAGCCACTCGCGCCTGCTCTTCGCCGAGAAGCACTACGGCCGCGCGCGGGCCTTCGGCATCCGCGCGGCGCTCGGCCTCGGCCACGCGATCCGCATCGCCGTCTTCGGGCTGATCTCGCTGGCGCGGCCCGAGCGGCGCGACCGGGTCGGCGCCGAGCGCGCCGGGCTGCGCGTGATCTTCGGCGCCGCGCCCCCGCTCGGCCCCTACGCGCGTCCCGCCCGGCGACCCGCGCCGGCAGCCGAGCCGCCGCCGCAAGTCCCCGCCGGAGCAGCGCGTTGATCGGTTGAGCGCAATGGAGCTCGCTTCCGCCGACAGGCACGCCAACCCCGATTCCGCCGGCCCGGTCGGAGCGGCGCAGACCGTGGACGCGAAGGTCGAGCGGCCAATGGACGCAATCGTCCGCCTGTTCGACCTGGTCGTCGCCGTGACGCTGCTCGTCCTGCTGGCGCCGGTCTGCGCCGCGATCGCGATCGCGATCAAGCTCGACTCGAGCGGCTCGCCGATCTTCCGCCAGCGCCGCTGCGGACGCGGGGTGCGCGAGTTCACCGTGCTCAAGTTCCGCACGATGCGCTGCGACACCGCAGCCGACCCGCACCGCTCCTACGTGCTCGACGTGATCGCGACCAACGGCGACGGCGAGCGCGACAGCGGCCTGCAGAAGCTCGAGGACGACGATCGGGTGACCCGCGTCGGCGTCTTCCTGCGCCGCTTCAGCCTCGACGAGCTGCCGCAGCTGTGGAACGTCCTGCGCGGCGAGATGACCCTGGTCGGGCCGCGCCCGCCGATCCCCTACGAGGTCGACTTCTACCCCCCGCACTGGCTCGGCCGGCTCTCGGTCAAGCCCGGCCTGACCGGCCTCTGGCAGGTCAGCGGCCGTAACGAGCTCAACTACGCCGAGATGGTCCAGCTCGACCTCGAGTACGTCAGCCGCCGCTCGCTCTGGCTAAACACCACCATCCTCGCCCGCACCTTCGCCGTGGTCCTAACCGGCCGCGGCGCGGTGTAGAGCAGCACACAACCCTTGGACTAATAAGCCTGACTCACGAAGACGCCCGGAAGGTCTTCTCTCGTGCGTGTGAATACAGCGTCTCCGGCGCAATATCGGCCTCGTTGGGCCAAACGATCGTCCCGGCCTCAGGGTCGGCGCGGAGCCGGCGAAAGTAATCCCCGTCTCGGAGAGGCTCGAAGACGCCGCCGTAGTCGAGTAAGTAGGAGAGATCGACCTCAGCTGCCAGACCATTCTCAAATCGGACATGAACCATGTACCCGCTCGACGGCCTCGCTTCGATCAGCATCGGGGTGCTGCGCATGAGTCAATGGTAGACGGCGCTATCGCAGCGGGTCGATAGCCGTCAATGGCTGGCGATCACGCGCTCGCCTCCAATTATCGCGGAGCTCCTCCTGATACTTGAACGCCCACTCGATGACGAGACGTCGCGCTCGCGGGGGCAAGCTTCCGGCGATGACCGCCAAGTCCTCGATGTCCACCGAGGCCTCTGCGTCGCCGTAGCGAGCATGAAAATGAGGGCGACCCCGGTGATGCGCCTCGTCGTAATAAATCCAGATCGTGATCCCGTAGAAGCTGCTTATCCTCGGCACCCACCGATCGTTCAATCTCGGGTGTCACGGAACAAGACCCAGGCGTGCCGAAACGGTGAAATCTCTGCACAACGGCTCATGCGGAACCAAGATCGGCAGCGGATCGAGCTAGATTGCGGCGTGCATTCCAGGGAAACCCGGACTCAACTTTTTGTCGCTATCACTGCTATCGTGGCGGTATGGCACGAGTTGTCGGAATTGATGGGCTGAGGACCGGGACCAGCGCCATCGTGCGTGAGGTTGAGTCGGGCGAGAGCATTGTCGTTACTCGCAGCGGTCGGCCAGTCGCCAGGCTCGTACCCGAGGGGGGACCCGGCGGACTGACCGAGCTGATCCGCCAGGGTCGGGTCAGCTGGAACGGTCGCGGCCTGAACCTCCGCCCGCGGTACGCGGTGCCCGCCGGGGAACCCACCCTCGCCGATGTCGTAATCGCTGATCGAGGCCCACGCTGATCGCCTACATGGACACCAGCGCACTGGTGAAGCTCGTCGTTAAGGAGGAGGGCTCGGAGGCCGTGGGCGAGCTTTGCGTGCGCTCACGCGGCGTCGCCTGCTCTAGTCTTGGCTATGTCGAGGGACATGCGGCGGCAGCGCGTCGCTGGCCGAAAGATCGGGCCGACGACATTCGCAAGGATCTCGACCGGATCTGGACCGATCTGATCGTGGTCAATGCCGACGAGGACGTGCTCGTCGAAGCCGCCGCGCTGGCTCCGCGCCACCGCCTGCGTGGCTACGACGCGGTTCACCTGGCCTCTGCGACGTTGCTCAACGAACGGGCCGGCCCGATCCTGTTCGCTTGCTGGGACAACGACCTGAACGCGGCGGCCGAACGACAAGGGCTCGAGCTTTCCTCGTCCTTGCAGACCCCGCCAATCTGACCGAGAACCGATTCCTGCCGTAGGGT